>DASVVZ010000077.1:0-17518 GCA_036389875.1 Pyrinomonadaceae bacterium | reverse complement strand
CCCGAATACAGACTAATAGGTTTCTGCCGGAACGCTCCGGAGTCGCTTTCGGCTTCGATGATTGGAAGGTTCAGGATTTGTTAAGAGTCGAATACAGGGACGGATTATACCTGCCCGATATTGATTTATGGATGGATGCAGACGGGCCCAGGGAGCACTGCGTCATCTCGCACGGCCATTCGGATCACATAGCGCAGCACCGCTCAATCGTCGCCACGCCGGAGACGGCGCGCATCTTCCGTCATCGCTGCGGCGAGACAGAGGTGGAGACGCTCTCTTACGGCGAGCGCCGCGATTACGGCTCCTATGCCCTGACCTTATATCCCGCGGGCCATTGTCTGGGCTCCGCTCAGGTGCTCGTAGAGGCCAATGGCGAAAGGCTGGTCTACACCGGGGACATCAAGCTCAGGCCGAACGCGACGGCTGAGTCGGCCGTCATAGTTCCCTGCGACACGCTCATCATGGAATCCACCTTCGGAGACCCGCTCTATAAATTCCCGCCGGACGTGGAGACTTTCGAGCGGCTCTACGCGGCGGTTGACCGCGCCCTCTCGGACGACACGGTTCCTGTCGTTCTGGCCTACGCGCTGGGCAAGGGACAGGAGGCGCTTGAGGCGCTGTTGAGTCGCGGCTACCGGGTCACGCTGCACGGCGCGGTCTGGAACGTGTCGGAGATTTACAGGGAGCTTGGCGTGCGGTTTTCCGCCCCCTATGAGAAGTATGACCGGGAGCACCTGCGGGGCCGCGTGCTGATTGCCCCGCCGGGTTGCCGCAAGCAGCCAATGATTACCAACATAGAGCGGCGCTACCTGATCATGCTCACGGGCTGGGCCATGAGCAAGAGCGCGCCCTACATGTACAGGGGCGTTGACCTGATACTGCCTCTCTCAGACCACGCGGACTTTGACGAGCTTGTTCACCTGGCGCGCGAGAGCCGCGCCGAAAGAGTAATCACCATGCACGGCCCCGCAAAGTTCGCAGCCGCTTTGCGCGAGCGCGGCCTCAACGCAGAACACCTCGCCCACCATCCCGGCACCAAGGAGGCCGGGGCAAAGAAGCGCACAGCCAAAAAGGCCAGCACCTCGGTCGAGCGCTCGCTCTTTAATTAAAAGAGCCGCGGCTTTTGTCTTTAGTTTCCGTCTTTCACGCGGTGCGGCGGCGGCGGAAGCGCCCCATGATGGCTTCAATCGCCTGATTAAGCTCGCGCACTCTGAGGAGCCTTGCCGCCAGCAGGAAGACCAGCCCGCCCGTGATAATCGGCACGAAGGTCTCTATGGCGATAGTCCTGAACCCGCGCTCGCCCAATCTCTCTACCAGAAGCTTATAGGTGAAGTAGCTCGTCACCGACAGCGCGATCGAAGCCACAGAGATTCTCAGGAAAGATGAGAGAATCATTCTCCCTTCCAGCCGTTTTATCTTGCGCCTCATGAAGAAGACCAGCGCGAAGAAGTTGACGAGCGCGACACTGGATGTCGCCAGCGCAAGCCCCACGTGTCCGTAGCCGAACGGCGTCTCCGGCGTCACGCCGTAGTTCGAGAGCCACCCCCTGAAGAAGTAACCGCAGACGGCGTTGATGGCTATGGAGACGAAGCTGATAATCATGGGCGTGCGCGCATCGTTCAGAGCGTAGAAGGCCGGAGAAAGCACCTTGATGGCGGAATAGCCGACGAGCCCTATAGACCAGCCGACGAGCGCGGCCGTCACCATCTGAGTATCAAGGGCCGTGAAAGCTCCGCGCTGGTAGAGCAGCGCTATGATGGGCTTACCCAGAATGATAAGGCCGCACGCCGAGGGAATCGTCAGCAGAAAAACAAGCCCTATGGATGAAGAGAGCGTGGAGCGAAAGCGAGGAATGTCATCGCGCGAGGCGTGTCTTGAGATGGCCGGAAGCGTGGCCGTGCCTATGGCCACGCCGAAGATGCCTATGGGAAACTGCATCAGCCGGAAGGAATAGCCCAGCCAGCTCTGCGCGCCAGGGATGCTCGAAGCGAAGAAGGTATTGACGAAGACGTTTATCTGCACGGCGGCAGTCCCTATCACGGCGGGCCCCATCAGGCGCATCACCTGGCGCACGCCCGGATGAGAAAAGCTGACCTGCGGGCGGAAGCGAAAGCCAACGCGCCACATCGAAGGAACCTGTACCAGGAATTGCAGGCCGCCGCCGATGAGCGTCCCGATCGCCATGCCTATGATGGCCCAGCGCGCCCGTGCGTCCGGCACCATGTCATGGTCTTTGGAGATTTGCCAGCCGCCACCGCTCAGGATGTAAGCGAACAGGAGGCCGCCTGCGATCGAGCCCACGTTAAAGAGCGTGGAAGCAGAGGCCGGAATCCCGAAACGCCCGCGCGTATTTAAGACCCCCATCGCGACCGCCGCCAGCGCCACGAGCATCAGGAAGGGAAACATTATGCGCGTCAGCGTGGTCGCAAGCTCGGCCTTTTCCGGCGGGAACCCTGCGGCAATCATGCCGACTATCTGCGGGGCGAAGATTACGCCGACCAGAGTGATGACGCTCAGCACTATGGCGAGCGCGTTCATCACCATGCTTGCCAGCCGCCAGGCCTCCTCCTCGCTCTTCTTCTCTATGTAGTCCGTGAAGGTTTTGACGAAGGCCACGGAAAGCGCGCCTTCTGCGAAGAGGTCGCGCAGCATGTTGGGCACGCGGAAGGCCACCTGAAAAGCGTCGTTGACGAAGCCCGCGCCGAAGTAGTTGGCGAAGACCTGCTCGCGCACCAGTCCCAGCACGCGAGAGCCCATGACGGCGATTGAGACTATGCCTGCCGAGCGGGCTACGCTGTGCGATTTTTCTGTTGTGGCGGGCCGCGCGGTGGTAGGCGTCAACTCGTCCCTGAGCGGAACGCCTTCATCTTTAGTTGCAACTGCCTGAACGCTTTCGCCGTCGGGGATGCCTGCTTCACCGGCGGCTACGCCCGAGTCCTTGTTTCCGGCTACGTCTTCGACCTCAAGGCCGATGATGGCGTCGCCTGCCTTGCCGGGCGCTTTACCTTCCGGCCCCGTGGCCTGCCTTTCGCCGGCGACGGAGAGCGCGTCATCTTGTTGGCCAGGATGTTTCGCGTCCGGTTTCGTCTTCATAGTAAGGTGATTTTAGAGCCCGTTCCTTTTAGAGTTAGACCGCCCTTTGAGACTTTTTCTGCCGCCCGTCCGCGAGTTTCGTGATGGCCTGTTCCAGATTTGAGTCGATCTCGGTGAGCCGCTCTATGACCCGCTTCGACAGGCGAAGCGTGACCATTTCGGCCTCCTCCGGCGGGGCCTCCAGCGAGCGGCGAATTATCTCCAGCAGCTCATTATAATCGGGGGGCTTCGACAGGTAACCCTGAACTCCAAGCCGCTCGGAGTCGCTTCGATAAAGCTCACCTGTCTCGCCCGTTATGATGATGATGGGCACTGTCGCGTTGAGCGCGCGAAGCTCTTTGAGGACTTGCGTGCCCTGCATTTCCGGCAGCGTCATGTCCAGGAGAATGAGGTCTGCGCCGTTTGCCTGAAACTCCGCCAGGCCCTCCTCGCCGGTCAAAGCTATCTGAACTTTATAACCGGCCCCCTTGAGCGTGGCCTTGTAAAGCTCTGCCAAATCGTCCTGGTCTTCTATGACAAGAATGCAATGTTCGTTCATAATAACCCTTCCCCGGAATCGCGGGTAAAGTAAAAAGGCAAAAGTTAAGAGAAAGCCGTCCGCCGGATTCTCCAGCTTCTGCTCTTTATCTATAGAAGCGTTTTTCAGCCCTTTCTACTTTACCCTTCGCCTTTTTACTTTTGCTCTAATAGCTGAGGCGCATTATAACCGAAAACCGTTTATGGAATTAGATATCGGCATAGTCCTGGGGCTTCTTCTGGTTGCGCTGATACTGTTCGGCACCGAGCGCATACCGATTGACATCGTCACCATAATGCTCGTTATCGCACTGGTAGTCACGGGCACGCTGACGGTCGAAGAGGCTTTCGCGGGCTTCGGCAACGACATAGTGATAACCATCTCCGGCCTCTTCATACTGACCGGCGGGCTGGTTAAGACCGGAGTGGTTGACGTGATCGGCCGCCGCCTGCACAGAATTTCCGGCGGCAACGAGTTTCGCCTGACCATGCTCATCATGTTCGTGGCGGCAGCCTGCGCCGCGGTCATGAAGAACACCACGACGACTGCCATGTTCGTGCCAGTGGTTCTGGGGCTGGCTACACGAGCGCGCGTCGCTCCCTCAAAGCTCTTGATGCCGCTCGCCTTCGGCGCGATCCTCGGCGGCACCTGCACGCTCATAGGAACTTCCACGAACCTGGCCGTGAGCGGCGCGCTCGCACGCCTCGGCACGAGCCCGGACCTTATCGAAAGTATTCAGAAGAATCGGCCGTTCATAGAGCGCTTCCCGGACTACGGCGCGCTCTTCCAGCCCTTCTCCATGTTCGAGCTTACATGGGTGGGCGTGCCCATTGTCGTAGTCGGCATGCTCTACATGCTGCTCATAGGCTTGCGACTGCTGCCGCGACGTGGCGGCTCCGACTCCCTGACCGAGCAGTACCAGATACGAGAGTACATGTCGGAAGTCCTGGTGCTGCCGGATTCGCCTCTGGTCGGAAAGACCCTGTCCGAAGCGCGCGTCAGCGACGAGCTGGACCTGACGGTCGTAGGAATACTGCGCGGAAGCGGCGGACGCATAGCGCCCAGCGCGCAGGAGGTGATAGAAGCCGAAGACCTGCTGCTGGTTCAGGGACGCGTCGAAGACATACTGCGCGTCAAGACCGAAGCCGGGATAGAGATTAAGGCCGATTTCAAGCTCAGCGACTCTGACCTTGAAACGGAAGAGCTGGAGCTTTTCGAGGTGATGATCTTGAGAGGCTCAGATTTCGCCGGGCGCACGCTGAAGGGGCTGAAGTTCAGACAGCGATACGGGTTGACCGTGCTGGCCATCAACCGTCACGGCGTCGCGCTGCTCTCAAAAATCAGCACGGTCTCGCTGCGCTTCGGCGACGTGCTGCTGATTCAGGGAGACCGCGACCGCATAGAGCATCTTGTGCTGGACGGCCAGCTCCTTCTGCTGGAGGATGTCTCGGAAAGGCGCGGGCGCGCGAGCGCAAGGCGCTGGGCCCTGCTGGCTTTCGGCGTCTTTCTCTTCTTCTCCATCACGCATCTGCTGGCGCTCTCTGTGGCCGTGCTGCTGGGGGTCCTGATACTGCTGGCGACGCGGGCCGTGCGCATGCAGGAGATGTATGACCTGATAGAGTGGCGTCTGATTGTGCTGATTGCGGGCATGATAAGCTTTGGCGTGGCTATGGAGAAGACTGGGGCAGACCAGTACCTGGCCAACCTGATTCTGAAAGGCTTCGGGGCCTACGGCGAGCTGGCCATTCTGGCGGGCTTCTTCATACTGACGGTGGCCATCACTCAGCCCATGTCGAATCAGGCCGCGGCGCTGGTGATGCTGCCGATTGCGGTTAAGACCGCGCTCATGCTCGGCCTGAATCCGCGCACCTTCGCCGTCACTGTAACTTACGCGGCCTCCTGCTCGTTCCTCACGCCGCTTGAACCGGCCTGCGTGCTCATCTTCACCCCCGGCCGCTACCGCTTTCTGGATTTCGTCAAGGTGGGCTCGATCCTGACCCTGGCAGTCTTCGCCATAGTCATACTGCTCGTCCCCATCTTCTGGCCCCTGAAATAAGAGGGCAACAGTAAAAGAGCTTCTTTCTTTCCCCGTTTCCCGGGCCATTACCGCCTCTCTGCTGCCTGCTTGCGCGCTCGGCAGCCAGTCGCTATAATGCGCGGGCTTTGAGGGAATGCCTGCACCCGGGCAGGGGACAGGGCACCGCGACTCCCTTTTAAGCCTCGCCGGAATTAAAGACAGATGACGCAAAATCTCAGATGGAGAGAGCGCGCCAGAGAAGCGCGCCGCATACAGCGCGCCGCGCCTCCTGCGACGCCCCTTCGCGCACTCGCCGCCGGAATCGCTCAGGCGGCGCGGCAGGCGCTCGCAGAGCCCTATATGCTCAAGGTGGAGCGCCGCGAGATTACCCTGAACCGGCTTCCGCGCCAGCTAGACCGCCTGCGCATAGTTCATCTCTCGGACATACACCACAGCCCCTTTACCGGCACGCAGCAGATAGAGCGGGCCATAGAGACTGCCAACAGCCTTGAGCCAGACCTGATTGCCCTGACCGGCGACTACGTGTCGCACGAGAGCGCCTACGCAGCGCCCTGCGCCGAGCTTATGGGCCGCTTACGCGCCCGCTCGGGCGTCTACGCGGTGTTGGGCAATCACGATCACTGGACGGATGCGCCGCTCATCACAGACCTCTTCCGCGCCGAAGGGATTCGGGTTCTGGTCAATGAAGGGATGCGTTTTGAGCACAACGGCGGCTCATTCTGGCTGGCCGGCGTGGACGACACTATGGTCGGGCTGGAGGATTTGCCGCTCGCTCTGGCCGGCTCGCGCCGCGACGAGCTGAAGCTACTGCTGGCTCATAATCCAGTCATTCTTCGCCGCGCCGCCAGGGCCGGAGTAGACCTTGTCCTGAGCGGCCACACGCACGGGGGCCAGGTCACCTGGCGCAGCGAGCGCTCCGCTTCCGGTCGTCCGCGCCGCAGACTGCTTCGCGGGTTGGGACGCCAGGGCGAGACACAGATTTACGTCACGCGCGGCCTCGGAACGGTCGTGCTGCCTATACGTTACGGCTGCCCGCCGGAAGTCTCCTTTTTAGAGCTTCGATGCGCAAATTAGACCCAGGCCCCAAGTCCAGAGTCCCAAGTTAAGAGCTTGAGCGTTTGACTTGGAATTTGGGACTTGGAACTCGAACTATGTCTTCACGGATAATCACGCTGCCGAACCTGCTGACAGTGTTGCGCATGGCGCTGATTCCCGTCTTCGTCTCCTTGCTCTACTATCACAGGTTCACCTGGGCGCTCGTGGTCTTTCTCACGGCGGGCGTAACAGACGGGCTGGACGGCCTTTTTGCGCGCCGATTTGACCAGAAATCCCAGCTGGGCAGAATCCTTGACCCCATAGCCGATAAGCTCCTGCTTGTCACCTCTTTCGTAGTCCTTTCGCTCAAATCCATAGGCCCCGTGCCGCCTCCGAACCACTTCCCCGTGCCCTTCTGGGTCACGGCCGCCGTCATCAGCCGTGATGTCTTCATCATAGTGGGCGCGGCCGCCATCAACATTGTCACGGGCTTCAGAGGATTTCGCCCCTCCATGCTCGGCAAAGTCAACACCACCGTACAGATTCTGGCCATCATGGCCATCCTCATAGCCCTTATCTTTCCCTCCGGCAGCGGTTATTACCTGCCCACCATCTACACCGTTATCTTCGCCCTGGCCATCATCTCCGGCACCCATTACGTCTATTTCGCCTCCCGCCTCCTCAACGAAGAACGTCGTCAGGGCGAGTGAAGGCGGATACCTTAACCCTTATATCTCAATAGCTTAAGTCTGCTGCAGGTTTGTGTCCCGTGCCGGAAATAAAAGTTGACAAAGAGAGACTCAAGTATTATATTAAGGAAGCATTCAACCTGCCTGACATCTACGTCTAACGCCTGTGGGGCTACGTAGCCTCAGGGGTCCGGAGGGCGGCAGCGGCAGGCGGTCTTGAAAGGATGCGTCACGGCCATCCCGACAGTTCGGGAAAAGCTGTTAACTATTTTTGGGAGAATAGAGAAACAATGAGCAAGATCATAGGCATTGATTTAGGCACGACCAACTCTGTGGTGGCCGTGATGGAGGGCGGCGAGCCGACCGTGATTACCAACTCGGAGGGCGGTCGCACGACCCCGTCCGTGGTGGCCTTTACCAAGGACGGCAACCGTCTGGTCGGACAGGTAGCCAAGCGTCAGGCTGTCACCAACCCGGAGAACACGGTCTATTCGATTAAACGTTTTATGGGCCGCCGCTTCGACGAAGTGACGAGCGAGATTAAACAGGTTCCTTATAAAGTTCAGCCCGCGGGGAGCGGCGATGTGCGTATAGGCGCCGGAGAAAAGGATTGGAGTCCGCCTGAGATTTCCGCGATGATTCTTCAGAAGCTGAAGCAGGCCGCGGAAGACTACCTGGGACAGAAGGTCGACAAGGCCGTCATCACCGTCCCGGCCTATTTCAACGACGCTCAGCGGCAGGCCACAAAGGACGCCGGGCGCATAGCCGGTCTTGAAGTGATGCGTATCGTCAACGAGCCCACGGCCGCGGCTCTGGCCTACGGCCTCGACAAGAAGAAGGACGAAACGATTGCCGTCTTCGACTTTGGCGGCGGCACCTTCGACATCTCCATCCTTGAGGTAGGCGAGGGCGTGGTCGAAGTGAAATCCACAAACGGCGACACGCACCTGGGCGGCGACGACATAGACGAAGCGCTCATCAAGTGGATTATAGAGGAGTTCAAGCGTGATCAGGGCATAGACCTCTCCAACGACAAGATGGCTTTGCAGCGCCTTAAGGAAGCTGCCGAGAAGGCCAAGATTGAACTGTCTTCGACCATGGAGACGGAGATAAATCTGCCCTTCATCACTGCCGACCAGAGCGGGCCGAAGCACCTCGTGATGAAGTTGACGCGCGCCAAGTTCGAGCAGTTGATTGACCCGATCCTGAAGCGACTGATGCCGCCCGTCGAGCAGGCCATCAGGGACGCCGGGCTTCCCGCCAACAAGATTGACGAAGTGGTTCTGGTCGGCGGCTCTACTCGCATCCCCAGGGTGCAGGAGATGGTCAAGGAGCATTTCGGCAAAGAGCCCAACAAGTCCGTCAACCCGGACGAAGTCGTAGCCGTGGGCGCTGCCGTGCAGGCCGGCGTGCTCTCCGGCGAGAAGACGGACATCCTCTTGCTGGACGTGACGCCGCTCTCCCTCGGCATCGAAACTCTGGGCGGAGTCTTCACCAAGCTCATCGAGCGCAACACCACTATTCCGACCCGCAAGAGTGAAATATTCTCCACGGCTTCGGACAATCAGACGTCAGTCGAAGTCCACGTGCTTCAGGGCGAGCGCCAGATGGCCGGTGACAACCGCACGCTTGGCAAGTTCCACCTGGTTGGAATCCCGCCCGCGCCTCGCGGCATGCCGCAGGTGGAGGTGACGTTCGACATTGACGCCAACGGAATCGTCAACGTCTCCGCCAAGGACATGGGCACGGGACGCGAGCAGAAGATAACCATCACCGCGTCGTCGGGTCTGTCCAAGGAGGAGATCGACCGTATGATGCGGGATGCGGAATCGCACTCGGCTGACGATGCACGCAAGCGCGAGGAGATAGAGGCGCGCAATCGTCTGGACGGTCTGCAATATCAGGTCGAGAAGACCTTCAACGAGAACAAGGAGAAGCTGGACTCTACTGTCACTTCTCAGCTTGAGACAGCGCTTGCCGACGCGAAGAAGGCTCTGGAAGAGGGCGGAGTCGAGCGCATGACCGACGCCTTCAACAACCTACAGACGGCCTCGCACAAGCTGGCCGAGGCTCTCTACCAGGGGGCCGGCACAACCGGCGGCGCTGGAGAAGGCGAGCAGGCTTCTGCCGCGGGCGCTTCCTCCACGGGAGGCTCGCAGTCCGCAGGCGGCGGTGACGACAACGTTATAGACGCAGAGTACGTAGACGTTGACGAGAACAAGTAAGGATAGGCAGTCAGCAGTCAGCGGTCAGTAATCAGCCGGAGAATTTATTCAATAGCTGAAAGCTGACCGCTGATTGCTAATAGCTCTTAAATGGCAAAAGAAGATTATTACCAGGTGCTAGGCGTCAAGCGTGACGCCAAGCCGGAAGAGATTAAGAAGGCTTACCGCAGGATGGCCCGTAAGTATCACCCGGACGTGAACCCGGGCGATAAGTCGGCCGAGGAGCGCTTTAAGAAGATAACGGAGGCGCACGACGTGCTCTCCGATCTTAAGAAGCGCAAGGTCTACGACCGCTTCGGCCAGTACTCGGACAATCTGGCGGACGCAGCCGCGCGCGGCGCTGCCCCGGGCGCTGGGCCCGGCCGCACTTCGCCCGGCTTCGACTTTGAGGGCTTCGACTGGGGCAACGCGTCCTCTTCATCGACGGGCGGCGGCGGAACCAGCTTTCGAGACATCTTCGCAGACCTCTTTGGCGGAGGCGGCAAGGCCGAGCGGGAGCCTCCGCGCCCGCAGCCACAGAAGGGCGCGGACATAGAGATGCCGCTCGCGCTCTCGTTTGAAGAGTCTGTGCGCGGCATGACTACCAACATCACCGTCAACCGTTCCGAGCAGTGCTCGCGGTGCAACGGAGCGGGCGATACCGGCGGCTCGCCCGTCATCTGCGCTACCTGTAGCGGCACGGGGCAGGTGCAGAGAGCCGGAGGCCGCTTGAAGTTTTCTCAGGAGTGCCCGGACTGCTCAGGCTCCGGGCGGCGACGCCCGCCATGCTCCTTGTGCAACGGCAAGGGCGTTATGCCCAAGAGCGAGACGGTCAAGGTACGCATCCCGGCCGGCGTGGATACAGGCTCGCGCGTGCGCATCCCGGGCAAAGGTGAAGGAGGCCGCCTAGGCGCTCCGCCCGGCGACCTTTTCATCATCACGAACGTCGGCCGCCACAAGCACTTTACGCGAAAGGGCGACAACATATACGTCACAGTGCCTTTGACCGTGCCCGAGGCAGCTCTCGGAGCGAAGATTGAGGTGCCGACCGTGGAGGGCAAAGCTCAATTGCGCATTCCTCCGGGAACCCAGTCGGGACAGAAATTTCGACTGCGCGAGCGCGGCGTGCCCAGCTTGAGAAATCCGCAGGCCCGTGGAGACCAGTTCGTGGAAGTGCAGGTCACGCTGCCCGAGGTCATCTCGGAAGAGACGAAGGATTTACTACGTCGCTACGCGCAGATCAACCCGGAGAATCCGCGTGTCACGATGGGATTAGAATAGTTTTCAGTTTTGAGTTTTCAGTTTTCAGCGGGAACGGTCGCGGCCCGCTGCTTGTAGCTTTTAATTGAAAACCAGAAACTGAAAACTAAAAACTGTTCTTATGAAACGAAAGGCTCGGACATATACGATTAGCGCTGTGGCGGATCAGTTCAATCTGCACCCGCAGACGCTCAGGCTTTACGAGCGCGAAGGGCTCTTAAGGCCGTCTCGCTCGGAGGGGAACACGCGCCTTTACACGGACACAGACCTTGAGCGGCTGGAAGTGATTCTCTCTTTGACGCGCGACCTGGGCGTGAATCTGGCGGGCGTGGAGATTATCCTCAACATGCGCGAAAAGATGGACGCCATGCAGCGCGAGTTCGAACGCTTCTTCCAGTTCCTGCAAGCGCACGCCGACGAGTTCACGCATTTCCCCGACGCTCCCCCGCCGGAAGAGGGTGCGCTCGTGCCAACCTCCCGAATGGCCGTGATTCGTCGCCGCACGACCACTCGCGGCTGACGCGGCCGCGGGCGTCTCAAGCTCTACGCATCTTGTCATCTCTACGTTTGTAGTGTTAGAGTTCGCGCGTTAATTCGTTAAAGAAGCAGAACGCGCGCCTCTCGCTTCCATTTTATCTTCGGCCAGCAGCACGCACCTCATCATCAACCTTTAAAGCCTCATCGCCTTAAACAATCTACAGGGTGCTCTGTGCCCTGATAGGAGAGCGGTCAGGCATGAATCCTCTACACCTGTTCAGCCATTCCTTTAAGTCACTGTTTCTCCCGGCAATTCTCATGGCCGCTTTTCTTTCCCCGTCGGCGCGGGCGCAGGATTTGGACGACGTGACGATTGCGGGACTCGTCACGGATGAGAATGGGGCCGTCATTCCGGGCGCGACTGTGACGGCTGTGCTAAAGGCTACTGACGAAGAGCGCACGGCGCAGACGGACACCGAAGGCCGCTATCGCATCATGGAGCTTAAGCCGGGCATCTACACCGTTCGCGCCGAGCGCGCAGGGTTCACCATAGAAGAGAAGCGAGACCTCTTAACTATCGCCGGGCAGAACGTGCAGTTGAGCTTCCGCCTGAGGCCCGCCGTGGTGACTGCCGAGCAGGTTATAGTTAGTGAAGCGGACGCGCCGGTTGTTGATACCACTCGCACGGTGGTAGGCGGCACAGTCATGGGCGAAGAGATGGAGCGGCTTCCAAACGTCTCGCGCTCACCGCTTGACCTCATCTTCATCCTCGGCGGAGTCACAGAAGAGCCGCTTTCAACACGCGACCTCGCGGAAGACCGCAACACCGATTCGCGCAGCACGCCCGAAGAGGCAGGAGTCTTCGCTCTCTCCGGCGGCCCTGCCTTTTCCAACAATATTACGATTGACGGTTTGGATAACAACGACGACCGCGCCGCGCGCGAGCGTTTCCAGCCTTCGCTCGAAGCCGTCGAAGAGGTTCAGGTCATCACGAACCAGTTCTCGGCTGAATATGGCCGTGCTTCCGGCGGGCGCATCAACATTCGCACGCGCGCGGGCGGCAGGCGTTACGCGGGCCGCGTCTTCATGTTCTTCCGCGAGGACGTGCTCAACGCCAACACGTTCAGGAACAAGCTGAACGGCCTGCCCAGACTGCCGCTGACGGATTACAATCCCGGCTTTACCTTCGGCGGCCCTCTTAAAATCGGCTCCGGATTGCCCGTCTTGCCGCCCAACAGCACCTTCTTCTTCCTCAGCTTCGAGTACAGCAACCTTACGGATACGGCTACGATAGATACTGTCGTGCCCGTCGAGCAGAACGCGAATTTTCCTCTGCCCGCGCCGACCACTCTCGCGGGCAGGCGGGCGGAGAATGGAACGCAGGCCGAGGTTGCGCCCTTCTTTTCCGGCATCGCCACGCCGCTCAGGAGCCTGAGCCTGACTGCGCGCGTGGATGAGAATTTCAGCTCCAATCACAACGGCACAATCAGCTATCAGATGGGACGGCTCAAGAACCTGCGGGGCTTCGATGGCGGCAATCGTCTGGCGGAAGCTCTAATCGGAAGGACGCGCAACACGGACGCCCTCTATTATTCGGACAACTACATCCTGAGCGCTCGCGCGGTCAATCAATTTCGATTCCAGTTCTCGCGCCTGACGCCTGCCGTAGAGGCCGAAGCGGGACGCCGCCCCGTCGTGCTCATTAGCCTGAACGTGCCTCGGACGGAAGGAGACCCTTTGGCCCGCACGGGCACGCTCATAGCGGGCTCTTCGACTACAGGAGCAACAGACCGCCGCGAGATTCGTTACCAAGTCCAGAACACATTCTCTTTTATCGCCGGGCGGCACTCTCTCAAATTCGGCGCGGACTTTCAGCGCATCAACTCTACCTTCATTGACCTGTCGGACGTGTCCGGCACATTCAACTTCGCCACGGTTGCAGATTTTCTGGCCAATAACCCGAGCCGCTTTCGCCAGAACTTTCAGACCGAATCAACGCAGGTGAATACTTACCTGGGCATCTTCATTCAGGACGAGTGGCGCATTAAATCCAACTTCGTTTTGAGCTACGGGGTGAGGTACGAGCGCGAGACGATTCTGCGGGACAAAAATAATTTCGGCCCGCGCGTGGCCGTAGCCTACGACCCATACAAGTCCGGCAAGACCGTGATACGCCTGGGAGCAGGCATCTTCTACAACCGCGTGCTGCTGCGCAGCGTCGACGACTTCACCCTGGGCAGCCGGCAGTTCTTCTTCGACACGAACTTTATCCCCGCCGGGCCCGAGCGCAATCAGGTGCTCGCGGCCATAGGCTTTCCGAAGGTGCTCGCGCCGGATTCGCCTCTGATTACGCCGGGACGCGTGAGCCGTGACGCCGACAGCTTCTTTCGCCGCTTAGACCCGAACCTTGTGATACCGGAGAGCTATCAAACCAACTTGGGGTTCGAGCGACAGCTCGGCGGAAAGTTCGTCTTCGAAGCGAACTACACATGGAATCGCGGCATGCACCTCTGGCGGGAGTTCAACGCCAACGCGCCGCGACTGCCCGCAGGCTTCAGGAATTTTACAGACTATCTTCTGTCGCGCGACTTTCCTAACTTGCGCCCGTGCCCGGCATGCTCGCGCCCGCTCTTTAACGGGACGGGCGCGGGCGAGCTTGTGCGCTTTACCAACATTTCTACAGACCCGAACAATCCGAGCGCCATTGGCCGCGTCATAGAGTTCGGCGTGCCGGTCACAATTATCAACGTCAACAGCATCTTCAGCACGAACACGGCCAGCCAGTTGACGGCAGCGCTCGGCGCTATTAACTCGCTCAGGCCCGACCCCGAGCGGACAGAGATTGAGCAGCTTGCTTCAATCGGCAACAGCTTCTATCACGGGCTGGTGCTTGAGCTGCGACGCCGCTTCAGCCGTATGACGGGCGGATTCAGCTTCTCATTCCGGGCCTCTTACACGCTCTCGTTTCTTAAAGATGACGGGATAGTCAACACGTCCGACGCTCTCAGGCCCGCGGATTTCAGGCACGAGCGCTCGCGCAGCCTTCTTGACCGCCGCCATCGCTTCGCATTCTCGGGCACTTTCGACCTGCCCGGCTATCTCTTCAGCCTGCGACTCTCTACGATTGTTCGCGTCTCGTCGGGCGCGCCCTTCAACATCTCCATAGGCGGCATCGACCGCAATCTTGATGATGTCGGTAACGACCGCCCGAATTTTAGCGGCGACCTGAGCCTGTTGCGCGCACGTGCGCCGGGCGAGCCGCTGAACCCTGCAATCCTGAGCGCCTTTTCGCTCCCGCCTATGGGCCGGGAAGGGAACCTGCCGCGCAATGCCGGGCTCGGGCCCGGACAGATTACCTTCGACCTGAATGTGCAGCGCGAGTTTCGATTGAAAGACCGCATGCGGCTCAGGCCCACGGTGGAGATTGACAACGTCCTCAATCAGACGGTCTTCAGCTTCGGCTCGGAGTTCATAGACTTTTCCGCCTCAGGCGTGACGGCCTCTGCTGCATCCCGGCAGGCTTTTCTGGACTCTTTTCTGGTGATGACGCGCACCCTTCGCCCGCGCGCCATCCGCTTAGGGATACGTTTAGACTTTTAGGACGGGTGTTTATAAAGGAAGCCGAGAAGGCCGCCACGCAAATTTGCGTGGCGGCCTTCTACGCCTGTTTTGAGCTTTAGCGCGAGCCTGTGCAGGACTTGGAATCTTTCTTCTCCTGCTTCGTGTTTTCTGTGCGCTCTGTCTTCTGCTTCTGCGAGGGGTTAGGTTTCTGACAGCGCGCGCGTGCGTGCTCGATTCGTCTTTTCATCCATGGAGGCATGACTATTTTTTATCTCCCATCAGGCTCTTTGGACGGGGAGCGTATCCAAGAATGCTTCGATAACGCGAGGGTCAAACTGTTTGCCCTCGTGACGGCGCAGCTCTGCCACGGCGTCGTTGACCGAGAGGGGCTTTCGGTAGGGCCTGTCCACCGAGACCATAGCATCGTAGGTGTCGGACACCTGAACTATGCGCGCCATAAGCGGAATGTCTTCGCCCGAAAGCCCGTGCGGATAGCCCTTGCCGTCCCATCGCTCGTGATGATGCTGCGTGCGTATGCGCAGCTCGGCCGGAAGGTTAAAGTAAGAGGCCAGCAGCGCTCCGAAGCTCGGGTGCATGTTCAGGATGAAGCGCTCCGTGCGGCTGGGCTTTCGCGGGCTGTCCAGAATCGATTCGGGCACAAGGATTTTGCCCACGTCGTGCAGGACGGACGTCTGCGCCAGTTGGCGCAGTTTCGTGTCGTCAAACCCGAAGGCCCGGCCCGTGGCGCGCGAAAACCTGGCTACCCGCACACTGTGGCGATAGGTCACGGGCCTCAGCTCACGAAAGCGCTGCATAAGGGCCAGCGTGCCATCCTGCCTGTAGAGTTGCCCGATTGATTTCAGGTTATGCAGAAAGCGCTGAAGGTAGTTAGCCCAACTGGAATTTACCAGCCGAATCGTCGCGCCGTTGGCAGCTTCCAAACTCATCTGGTCGTACATTCCCTAAAACTCCTGTCTGACGGAGACCGCAAGCCAAATTCAAGGGGGAAATCTCGAAATGAGCCAGAAAGCATTGCTGGGCTAATTTAACTTTCAAGATTGCTCGACTGGTTGAAAAGCATCTGACGTGCCACGTTTCACCCGTGGAACGTGGCACGTCAGAGACAGAAAGCCTGATTGTGTGTGTGGCAAATTGAACGCTGTGCGGGCTTTTCTCTAACAATAACTAAAATTCAAATTGCGCCGCGCTCTTTAAGAGATTACATGAGAGGTTGAAAATGTACAGTGCGTTTCGTCCGAGGTTAAATAAACATTTGGCAAAATCTTCCCCCTAAATATTTATACGAAATCGTGCCTGTCCAGCGCCAAAGAGCGCATTACGAGCGGACAGCCACACGCTTTATGGTAAACTCGCGCCCCTGAGGCGGGGAGATTCTCCGGGGAATATTGACGCGCCGGCGGATTTTGGAGCTATGAGGGACGCAGAGACGAACAACGAGCAGGACGTAGAATCAGCGCTTTTGGACGCAGACCTCTTCGTCAAGTACAAAGCGACGGGCCGCGCCGTCAAGCGACTGCAAACGGCCCTTGAGATGAACCCGCGCTCCGTGGAGCTGCGCGAGCGTTTGAGAACCATTTGCGCCACGCACAAGCTGCCGGAAGAGGCCGCAAGGCAATGCCTGGCGCTTGCCAGCCTCTACATAGGGCGCGAGGATTTCGAGGCGGCGCACGAACGGCTCCTGGAAGCCAAGCAGCTTGACCCGCGCATCAACATAGCGCCCGGCCTAGACGCCATACGGCGGGCTCGCCGTCCTGATCTGCCGCACTCGGAAGCGGCCGAGCCTGCGATAACCGCGCGCCCTATGGCTACTCTTCTGGGCGACCTTTCAATCATAAGCCTTTTCGACGCCGTTCAGGTCCTGGAGAACGCCCGGCTCACGGGCGCTCTCATCATCAGCAACCCTGAAGAGCAGGGACGCGTGCTCTTTAACGAAGGGCGCATAGTAGGGTCCGAAGCGGAGAAGTTGAGAGGCGCTGACGCCTTCCGTAGAATAGTAGAGCTGACGAGCGGCACCTTCGAGTTCAAGCGCGCAGACCTGCCATTTGAAGTCACCATCAACGCCAGCAGTAACACCAACCTGATTCTGGATTCACTAAGGCAATTTGACGAAGAGAACAGAATGGATTGATTGATTCATTGAATCAATCCAGCAGCAGTCTGGTGCGTAGAGCTTCGGCGCGTTCCAGGGCGTTGAGGAGCCGCAGGAACTGCGCGTAGTTGCGGCTGCGCGCGTGCAGTCGCTCCCATTCGGAGACGGATATGTCCGTACGCAGGACGTAGTCCAGAAAGTCGTAGTAATCGGCGGCGGCTGCGAACGGGAACTCGCGCGTGTAGGTGGTCTGGTCGGAATCTTCGGAACGAAAGCCGGCCAGTAGATCGAAGAGATTATCCGTAGTCAAATGCCCGGCCTGTCGCGCGAACTGAATCGGCAGACGAAGCTCGAAGAATCGCAAGCCTGTGGAGGTCGTCACCCGGCGCAGCTCTTTAGTGCCTTCGCCGTCAAAGGGAGATTCCGCGTCAATGAGTATGCGTAAGAGCCTCGGCTGGTCTTCCTCGTCCATAGTGTCTAGCGCAAGCTGAACGCGGTCTGCCAGGAACTTTTCAAACTGCGCTTCGATGGGAT
>DASVVZ010000076.1:0-4004 GCA_036389875.1 Pyrinomonadaceae bacterium | reverse complement strand
TTCAGCGCCCGTCTCGCTCTCGCTTTGCGCGCTGATGCAGGCCAGCAGCTTCTCTTCGGTTGAGAGCGCCGATTCGACCGCCGCTATGGAGCGTGTGCGCCCTACGGCGAGCGGCACGACCGTCTCCGGAAAGAGCGTGGTGCTCTGCAATGGCAGCACGGCTATCTCGAAAGGCACAGCCTGAGTCTGCAATGGGCTCGTCCCGCCTTCTCTCTGAATATCCCCTTGTGTCTCAGCCATAGATTTTTATGGTAAATGGTAAATGGTGAATGATGAATGGTAGAACGCTTCCTTCCATTCACCATTCACCATTTACTATTCGCCCGTCTCCTTGTCCTCACAATTTTCTTCGCTCTTGAGATGAAGTATGAGCAGGCCGTCGCGGTAATCGCGCGCCAGGTGCGCGCCCTCTATAGAGCACGGAAAGCGCAGGATGCGCTCGAACCGGCTGTAGGTGATTTCCAGCTGCTGATAAGAGACGCCCTCGCCGTAGAAGGTGTCGCGGCGGCACCCGCTGACCTTAAGCTGCGCGCCCGCGACCTCTATCTCCAGCTCGTCCGGAATTATGCCGGCCAGGTCGAGCTTGATTATCCAGCCGTCACTGACGCGATACACGTCCGCCGCCGGATGCCAGAGCCGTCCCTTGATGGGTCGCTTGCCACCACGCCCCGCATGCATCGACAGAAAATAGCGCTCAACCGATTCAGCCATAATAAAAGTACTGGGTGCTAAGTACCGAGTACCGAGTTAAGAAGAATCCGCGCTTACTCAGTACTCAGTGCTCATCACTCATCACTTCCTTTTCATCCAAAGATTTTGCTCCAGAAGGAAGAGCCGCTTGAAATCTCTTCCAGCGCGTCCGCCAGTTCCTGATCCTCTTCCGTTTCAAGCGCCACGTCGGCCATGGAGATGATGCCGCGTAGGTTGCCCTGGTCATCGACGACCGGGATGCGGCGCACCTGCTTGTCGCCCATGGTTCGTATGGCATCTATTACACGGTCGTTCGGATGGGCCGAGTGAATGGCATCGGTCATAATCTCTTCGGCGCGAACGTCGCGCGTGTCCCGCCCTTCGGCCACGGCGCGAATTACTATGTCGCGGTCTGTGATGAGACCCACCAGCTTGCCGTTGCTGCGAATGCGGTTGTTGATGCGAGGAGCCTCTTCGGGCTTCACGTCGCTTGCCAGAATGGAAGTATCCTGCCGATCTACTACGGGGATGACGCCCGTGTCTTCGTCCCGCATCATCTGCGCGACTTCCTGCAAAGTCGTCTCGCGCGTGGCTACAGTTACGTCGCGCGTCATGATGTCGCGGCACCGAACGTGCGAGCGAGTGGCGCGTCTTCCGCGCAAAGGCCGTCCGCCTTCGTACCGCTGACGATCATCGGAGCCGCGCTCGTCTCTATAGTAGCCGCGTCCTTCGCCGTAATAGCCTCCGCCGTAGCGACGCTCGTTCTCTTCATAATCGGAGCGCTCATTATAGCGGCCGGAATCATCACGGCCGTAATCGCGCCCCAGTCCGCCCGCGCGTGAAGAGCGTCCGCCCCTGTAATCGTCCGGGCCGTATTCATCACGACCGTAGCCCGCGCGCTCGCCGCCTTGAGCGCGCCTGTCGCGCATACCTCCCCCGTAGCCTCTATCGTCGTCGTCATAATACCTTGACATACTTTTCCTCCCGTCGAATTAATCGAAAGACGCGCCGGGCCGGGCCGCAGTGCGTCGGGGATACGGCCTGACCGCTAATCTCTTTACAGTCTCAGGGGAACTTGATGCGCCGATTATACATCAGTGCAAGTCACATGTCCCGAATCCGGGGGAGAGTCCCGAGGCCCAGGTCCCAAGTTAAAGACGAAGCCTCTTTCTTCAGACTTGGGATGTGGGACTCTTACCCACGTTGCCCGGCCATTTGCTCTTTTGTTACGATGACTGTTGATGCAGCCTTCCGGATTCGGTAATTTCAGGAAGCCCCGTAGAACCGGGCAGAAGATAGCGGTCGGTCGCCCCGAAGATGTGCCGGAAGGGCGAGGCGCGACCGTGGAGCTGTTGGACGGGACGGAGCTGGCGCTTTACAACGTCGGCGGAGAGTTCTTCGCCATAGAAAACTTCTGCCCGCACAAGGGAGCGCCCTTGGCGGACGGGCAGCTCTGCGGCCATTCGGTTCAGTGCGACTGGCACGGCTGGCGCTTCGACGTGCGGACGGGCCGGTGCCTCACAAACTCCGGCCAGGTGGAAGCCTACGAGGTGGTCATAGAAGACGGCCAGATAAAAATCATAATCTAAGCGGGCTTACGGCAAGCAGTCGTTGCCTATGGCTTCGACGGGGCATGAGGCGAGGGCTTCTTCGCAGAGCAGGCGTTCCTCTTCCGTCTCCGGCTGCTTGCAGACGAAGGAGTAGCCGCGCTCGTCCGAGCGTGCGAAGTTGTCGGGCGCCGTGTCGCGGCACACGTCGCAGTCTATGCAGGTCGTGTCCACGTAATAAGCGCCGTCTACGTTCTCCTCGACGCGCTCCTTAGGGTCAGCCAAAGCTACACTCTCCTCAAACCTTCCGCGCATCGCAAACCCGCCACTCGTCACACATGAATCATGCAACATGGCGGGTCGCACCAAACGGCAAACTATACACTAAAGCGGGCCGAAATTCAGACCCCAGAAGCCAGAATAAAAGCAAAGCCGCAGCTTATTCTGCTCCTGCTTTTACGGGTGCGTCATCTCTTCCGGCTTGACGTACTCGTCGAACTGCTCGCCGGTGAGGAGCTTAAGCTCCACGGCTGATTCCCGCAGCGAGATGCCCTTCTTGTGTGCGTTCTTGGCTATCTTAGCCGCGTTGTCGTAGCCTATGTGAGGGTTCAGGGCCGTCACCAGCATCAGGGAATTCTTCAGGTGCTCTTCAATGCGCGCGCGGTTTAGCTCTATGCCTTCCACGCAATGTTCTACGAAGCCGTGGCAGGCGTCCTTCAGCAGCCTTATCGAATGCAGCAGGTTGTGAATCATCACGGGGTTGAAGACGTTCAGCTCGAAGTTCCCCTGCGAGCCCGCGAATCCAATCGCCGCGTCGTTGCCCATCACCTGCACGGCCACCATAGTCATAGCCTCTGACTGCGTGGGATTCACCTTGCCCGGCATGATGGAAGAGCCCGGCTCGTTCTCGGGAAGTATCAGCTCTCCGAAGCCCGCGCGCGGCCCCGACGCCAGCCAGCGTATGTCGTTGGCTATCTTCATCAGTGAAGCGGCCAGCGTCTTCAAGGCCCCGCTGGCGAAGACCATCTCGTCGTGCGCCGAAAGAGCAGCGAACTTGTTCGGATGCGACTTGAAGGGCAATCCCGTCAGCTCCGCAATTTTCGCTGCGGCGCGCATGGCAAACTCCGGGTGAGAATTCAGGCCCGTCCCCACGGCCGTTCCGCCTATAGCCAGATCATAGAGCCCCGGCAGCACTGCGCGCAGCCTCTCCACGTCTCTATCGAGCAGGCTCGCCCAGCCGCCCATCTCCTGCCCCACGGTCAGGGGCGTTGCGTCCTGCAAGTGCGTGCGCCCAATCTTAACCACGTCGCAGAACTCCTCCGCCTTTGCAGAAATAGCATCCCTGAGACGCTCAACCTGCGGGACGAGCTTGTTCATCTCCTCTGCCGCGGCTATGTGCATGGCGGTGGGGAAGGTGTCGTTAGAGGACTGCGACATGTTCACGTCGTCGTTGGGATGCACGGGCTGCTTGCTTCCCATCACGCCGCCCGCAATCTCAATCGCGCGGTTCGAGATGACTTCGTTCGCGTTCATGTTCGTCTGCGTTCCCGAACCCGTCTGCCACACGCGCAGGGGGAAATGCTCGTCCAGCTTTCCCTCTATCACCTCGTCCGCCGCCTGGGCAATCAGCCGCGCCTTCTCCGAAGAGAGTTTACCAAGCCCCTGATTCGTCAACGCAGCGGCTTTCTTAAGGATGCCCAGCGCGCGAATCATCTCCCTGGGCATCACGTCAAAGCCTATGTCGAAGTGCATCAAAGAGCGCTCGGT
>DASVVZ010000075.1:0-7293 GCA_036389875.1 Pyrinomonadaceae bacterium | reverse complement strand
GGTGCAGCGTTGGAACCAGCAAATCACAGCTTCATAAGGCAAGGATGAAATTAAGAGGCCTGCTCAGAAAGCAGGTAGGGCTCCGGTAAAGACGCGCCAAAGCTTTCAGCCTCCCGGAGAAGTTTGAAGAAAAGGGCGTAGATGAGTGATTCGACTGGTCACTCATCTACGCCCTTTGATTTTTGGGGCTCGCCGCGCGCCTTCACAACAGCAGCGCCTGGCCGTCCCTTCTC
The DNA here is from genome assembly GCA_036389875.1 of Pyrinomonadaceae bacterium. GTDB lineage: Bacteria > Acidobacteriota > Blastocatellia > Pyrinomonadales > Pyrinomonadaceae > JACVRN01. Next base: position 7,060 of record DASVVZ010000075.1, on the reverse strand, counting down.
TTTAATCCTCTTTAACTTCAGGCCAGGTCGAACAGAAGAATCTCGGAAGCTTCGCTAGCGGTAATCGCGAGCAATTCCTCCTGGCTTATAGCGGCGCCGTCCGATTGATTGAGCTGCGTGCCGTTTATATCGATTGCGCCGCGCGCCACCTGCACCCAGGCGTGGCGGCCCGGCTCAAGCCTGTGCTGAATCTTCTGGCCGGGCTCAAGCAGGCTGGAAAAGAGTCGCGCGTCCTGATGAATGGTGACGGAATCGTCCGAGCCGTCGGGCGAAGCTATCAGTCTAAACCTGCCGCTCTTTTCTTCATCCGCGTAAGCCTTCTGCTCGTAGCTAGGCCGGTAATTCCTCTTATCCGGCATAATCCAGATTTGCAGAAGATGCACGGGTTCCTCGCCCGACGGATTGCGCTCGCTGTGCGTGACGCCCGTGCCCGCGCTCATGCGCTGCACCTCGCCGGGACGAATCACGGAGCCAGTGCCCATGCTGTCGCGGTGCTCAAGAGCGCCCGACAGAATGTAGGTGATAATCTCCATGTCCCTGTGCGGGTGCGTGGGAAAGCCGCGCCCCTCCTCTACCCAATCCTCGTTAATGACGCGCAGCGAGCGAAAGCCCATGTTGCGCGGGTCGAAATAGTCCCCGAACGAGAAGGTGTGATATGTGTTGAGCCATCCAAAGTCGAAGTGGCCGCGCTCTTCTGCCCTGCGAACTGTAATCATCTCGGTTTATCCCCTTTCAAAAACCCGCATGCTTTAACATTGAACTATTACAGCAAAAAATTTTCAGCTCTTCTCTTTCAGCCCGACGCGCTTGCAGAGGCTTCCCAGCTTCTCCAGCTCCGCGTCCGACAGCACGCACATCTCTTCGCGTATGGCTCCTGCGTGCCGCGGGAAAAGCTCGCCAATCAGCTTGCGGCCCGGCTTCGTCAGATTAACAGTGACGTAGCGCCGGTCGCCCTCGCCGCGCACCCGCTCAACCAGGCCGCGCTTTTCCAGGTTGTCCACGACCATAGTTATGTTGCCGCCGCTCTTGAGAATCTTCTTCCCCAGGTCGCGCTGGCAAAGAGGCCCCAGATGATATAGAGCTTCGAGAGCGCCGAACTGGCTCACGGTCAGCCCAGCCTTTGCCAGGTGTGGCGCGAGACGCGCGCTCACGCTCTCGGCCGCGCGCATCAGCTTGATATAAGCATCTAGCGCCCTGACCTCTTTACCAGCCCCTTTGTGCCGCGTTCCCATATTAGTTCAAGTTAAGATGGTTCAATATTAAACTATCTTCGTCGTGCTGTCAAATCCGCGCGCTCTTTAAGAGAGCAGGCCGATGAGCAGGTGCATTGTGCCCGCTCCCATGATGACCCAGAAGGGATTCGGTCGGAACCTGAGCAGCACGGCGGCGCAGGCGATCATGAGCAGTAAGCCTGTCCAGGAATGCAGCCCGGCGCGTCCCACGCTCCACGAGGCGGCCGCGAGCAGCCCTACGACGGCAGGCGTGACGCCGCGCAGGAATGCCTGCACCTGCCGGTTGGCGCGAAAGCGTCTCAAATAGGAGCCCGCGACAATCGTCATAATGAAGGCCGGAAGAAAGACGCTGATGGTGGCGAAGAGAGCGCCGAGAGTGCCCGCCACGCGATAGCCTATGAAGGTCGCGGTGATGAGCACAGGGCCGGGCGTGAGTTGTCCGAGGGCGGTCGCGTCCGCAAACTCCTGATGCGACAGCCAACCGTGCGTGTTGACGACCTCAGCTTCTATGAGCGGAACCATGACGAAGCCGCCGCCGAAAGTGACAGTCCCGATTCTCAGAAAAATCATCGAGAGAGTTATGAGGAGGGCCGCTTTGGCAAGCACAGGCATGGCCGCGAGCAGGAGGGCGACCGAGTGGAGCCTTGTGCCACCCGAAGGAGCCTGACTGTCTTCAGTCTTTTCAGCATCTTCTTCATCATCGTGTGCGGCGCGTCGGACTCTCTCTTCCGCCATGGCGCGCGTCAGGTATCCGCCGACAAAGTTCTTTGCCTCAAGCTCGGCCAGTCGCTCGCGGCGGCGCGCGGCCAGCCGCCTTATGCGCCGCCAGCGCTGCCAGCGCCTCTCAGCGAAAGAATCTATGTAGATGCCTACGAGGCCCGCCGCCAGTATGACTTCGATGATGGTCGCGCCGAAGATTGCCACCGAAAGGCACGAGAAGACGGCCACGTACCACTGCCACGGCTTCGTCAGAGTGCTTCTGCCCACGCGCCATGCGGTGACGATGATGAGGGCTACGACCGCCGCATTCAGTCCGTGAAAGAGCCTGTCCATGTTGGGAAGCTGCCGCAGATGACGATAGCCTATGGCGAGCATTATCATCATCAACATGGAAGGCAGTATGAATCCGGCCATGGCGACGGCTGCGCCCCCCGGCCCTCGCAGCCGCCAGCCTATGTAAGTCACAGCGTTGCCGGCGTTCGTGCCCGGCAGACTCTGCGCGAGCGCAAAGGCTTCCGCGAACTCGTGCTCTGTGAACCAGCGACGCCGGCGCACGGCCAGCACGCGAATCTGCGCGATGACGGCCAGCCCTCCGCCAAATCCAGTCAGCCCGATGTAAAGAAATGAGAGGAAGATGCCGCCTAAAGAGGCAGCTTCCGAGAGACGCTTGAGACGCTTCTGGCCGTAGCGCACGCGCCTGCTGAATCTACTCGCCCTCTTGTCAGCGTTATCGAGCACGGGAAAAGTCTAGCACACACCGAAGAGGTCAGAGCGGTAGACGCAGGCGGGCCTGGCAGCCTGTGCCGTCCGGGCGGTTCTCTAAGGTGAGGCTGCCGCCGTGCGCTTCCGCAATCTGGCGGCTGAGCACAAGGCCGATGCCTGTGCCTGCGGGCTTAGTGGTGAAGAAGGGGACGAAGAGGTTGGCAGTGTTGGACAGCCCCGGCCCTTCGTCTTCTATGCGAACGTCCAGGTGCGCGCCGTTTTTCGTCCAGCCTATGAGAACGCCGCCTCCCGTCTCAAGCGAAGCGTCTGCCGCATTCCTGAGAAGGTTAATCAACAACTGGCCTAGCTGTGCGCCGTCCGCCTGAATCACCACGTGGGGGCCGGGGTCAATCACCACGGGGACTCTGGTTTCAAGCCCGGCCACGCTTTGAATCCAGTCGCTGACCTCAAGAGGCTCAAAGCTGGGGTGCGGCAGCTTAGCCAGCCTGGAATAGGCTTCCATGAAGCGGCTGAGGCTTTCGGCGCGCGCGGCTATGACGGCTAAGCCGCGCTGCATGTCCTCTTCAAGGTCTATGGGGCGAGGGTCGCGCCGCCACAGGCTCTCAAGACTTCCCGCTATCGACTTAATCGGCGCGAGGGAATTGTTGAGCTCGTGGCCCAGCACGCGCACCAGGCGCTTCCACGCCTGCCGCTCCTCTTCCCTGAGCGCGAGGCTCAGGTTAGAGAGCACCAGCAGCTGATGTGGTAGTCCGCGCTCGCGGAAGGAGGAGCGGCTCACGCCCCAGCGCGCCACGCCTTCGTCAGAAGTGATTTGAAGCGTGCGCGTAGGCTCGCCTCGCAAACATTCTTCAAGGCCGAGCTCCATCGCGGAGCGTCCGAGGAGCCTCTCGGCCGGCTGGCCCATAAGACGCTCGCCGGCGTCGTTGACGAGCCTCAGGCGCTCGTCCATGTCGAAGGTGAAAACGGCCACGTCAATCCTGGACATGACTTTCCGCAGGAGCGCCGTGGCCTCCAGCGCGCCGAGTCGCTGCTCGCGAAGGGTCTCGCCGAGCGCGTTGATTTCGAGCATCACGTCGCCGAGCGCATCGTCCGTGTTCGCCCCGCGCGCGCGTATAGAATAGTCGCCTTCGCGCAGGGCCGCCAGCAGGTTCGAGATGGTTTGCAGCGGCCTCACCACGCGCTCGCGCAAAGAGAACGCGTAGCCCAGCCAGATGGCCGCAATGAAGAGCGTGAAGGTCAGCTGAACTTTTGTCGTGTAATCGCCCGTCCAGAGCAGTATGAGCGAGATAAGGACTCCGGGCAGACCCGCGCCCAGAGCCATCAAAAGGACGCGCCTTTCATGATTCAGTTTTGGAGGGCTCTTCTTTCTGTTGCGCTGCGCTTCCAATACAGAATCCAGAATCTAAAATGATGAGATCACAGCCCGTAGCGTTGTAGGCGGCGGTAGAGGGCGCTGCGGCTTAAGCCCAGCGATTGTGCGGCCTGGCCGACGTTGCCGTCATGACGCGCGAGCGCCTTCTGTATGAGAAAGGCTTCGACCTCTTCGAGGCTCATGTCTTCGAGGCGGCGCTGCGCCTCTCCGCGCGCGCCGCGTTGAAGCCCGAGGTCGCGCGCCGTGACGCTTTCGGATTGAGCCATCAGGACGGCTCGCTCAATCGTGTGCTCAAGCTCCCTCACGTTCCCGGGCCATGAATGTTCCAGCAGAGTTATGCGCGCCGCGTCCTCGAAGCCCTTCAGGGGCTTGCGATACTTTTGCGCGTGCCCGCGCAGGAAATGCTCCGCCAGAGGCTCTATGTCCTCGCGCCGCTCGCGCAAAGGCGGCAGATTTATCTCCACCGTGTTGAGACGAAAGAGCAGGTCTTGACGAAAGCGGCCCTGCTCCACCTCCTCCTGTAGATTGGCGTTCGTGGCCGAGACGACGCGAACGTCCACCTTGCGCGTGCGGCTTGAGCCTACGCGCTCGAACTCGCCAGTCTCAAGCACGCGCAGCAGCTTGGCCTGCTTGTTGAAAGGCACGTTGGCTATCTCGTCCAGAAAGAGCGTGCCGCCGTCGGCCAGTTCAAAGCGGCCGACGCGGTCCGTTTTGGCGTCTGTGAAAGCGCCCTTCACATGGCCGAACAGCTCGCTCTCGAAGGTTCCTTCCGACAGGCTGCCCGCGTCAACGGTCACCATCGGCATGGAAGCGCGGTGCGAAACCGCGTGCAGCGTGCGCGCGATAACTTCTTTGCCCGTGCCGTGCTCGCCGGTGATGAGGACGTTGGCGTCGCTCGGGCCGACGTGTTTGACTAGCTCAAGGACGGGACGCATGACCGATGAGCGGACAATCAGCACGGGCTGGGCGTCGCCGTTCCTGAGCAGCTCGTTTTCGGCTTCGAGGCGCTGTCCCTTACGTATGGCCTGCCCCAGTTCTATCTGCGTGCGGACGACCGATAGAAGACGCGCGTTCTCCCAGGGCTTCTGTACGAAGTCACGCGCGCCGCGACGCATGGCCTCGACCGCCACCTCGACGCTGCCCCAGGCGGTCATGACGACCACCGGAAGCGAGAGGTCGGCCGTCCTGATGCGCGACAAAAGGTCCAGCCCCTCCTGGCCGGAGGTGGTGTCGCGCGTGTAGTTCAAATCCATCAGCAGCAGGTCGAATTCCCTGGACTCCAGCGAGGGCAGCACATCACCGGGCGAAGTCACAGTCTCAATCCTGTAGCCTTCGCCCTTGAGCAGCAGACGCAGGGCCTCCAGCACATCCGGCTGGTCGTCCGCAATCAAAATCCTTTGAGCCTTTGAATCCATTAAAGAGTAACCACTAAATCACACGAACTCACACGAAAAGCTTTTATCTTCGTCTCTGTTCCTGTTAATTCGCGGTTCCTTATTATCCTGTACATCCCTATTCCTCTTCTACTCATAGCGCAACGCGACCATGGGGTCAACGCGCGTAGCCCTGCGCGCCGGAATCAGGCAGGCCAGCAGCGCCACGGAGATTAACAGCAGCGAGAGCAGAAGGTAGGTCAAGGGGTCTGACGCGCTGACGTTGAAGAGCAGGCTTGAGATAAAGCGCGTCAACAGAAATGCCACGGCCAGCCCAATTCCCGTACCCATGACGGCCATCAACATTCCCTGCCTGACGACCATCTTGAGCACGTCGCTCGCGCTTGCGCCCAGCGCCATGCGAACCCCTATCTCGTGCGTGCGCTGCGCCACCGTGTAGGACATCACGCCGTAGATGCCCACGGAGGCGAGCAACAGCCCCACCCCGGCGAAGATGGCTATGAGCAGCATGCTGAAACGCTGGCGCGCGATTGATTCGGACATGACCTGCTCCATGGTACGCACGTTGTAAAGCGGCTGATCTTTATCCATCGCCGAAAGCTCGCTTCTGATGGCGGGCACGAGCATGGATGGGTCGGAAGAGGTGCGCGCCACCAGCGTCATGAAGCGTGACGGGAATTGAGCGTAAGGCACATACATCTGCGGGTAAGGCTCCTCGTCAAGCGCCTTCTGACGCACATCCTTGACTATGCCTATGACTGTGAGCCAGGGGCTCTTCTCAGGGTCTCCCAGGTTGATGCGTTTCCCGATAGGGTCTTCGCCCGGGAAATGTTTTCGCGCCATGGTCTCGTTGATAACGGTGACGGCGGGCGAATTGCCGTTGTGCTGCTCCGTAATAGCGCTTCCTCTGACGAGAGGTATTCCCATAGCGTCAAAGTAGCCGGGCGTGACGACGCGGTGTTCCGCGTCAGGAGTATTTCCGCCGGGAGCCGGCGCAGGTCGCCCTTCGACCGAGAAGGCCAGGACAGAGCCGCCCGTAAAGGGAATGGTGTTTACGGCAGCCACCCGCTCTACGCCGGGCAGCTGAGAGACGCGGCCCGTGAGCTGATTCCAGAAGGCTAACTGCTGGGCCTGTTCCTTGTATTTTGCGGACGGGAGCGACAGGTCTATGGCCAGAATTCGCTCGGGCTTAAATCCCGGGTCGACGGATTGAAGCCGTATAAAGCTCTTAACCATGAGGCCTGCGCCAATGAGCATGACGAGTGCGATAGCAATCTCCGCCACTACCAGAGCGCTGCGAAGACGCGCCCCGCGCCTGCCTTCGGTTGAGCTGCGGCCTCCCTCCTTCAGCGATTCCGTCAGGTTCGGATTGGTAGCATGAAGCGCGGGAATAAGACCGAAAACCATGCCGGTCAGAACCGAGATCCCGAGCGTGAAGAGCAACACCGGCCAGTTGAGACGAACTTCGTCAAGGCGCGGGATGGTTCCGGGGCCAAGCCTTGTCAGCAGCTCCACACCCCACATGGCCAGCAGCGTTCCCATCAGACCGCCGGCCAGAGCGAGCATGATGCTCTCGGTCAAAAACTGGCGTATCAGGCGAAGTCGGCCCGCGCCGAGGG
>DASVVZ010000074.1:0-10938 GCA_036389875.1 Pyrinomonadaceae bacterium | reverse complement strand
GGTGCCTTCCGACATAGAGGTCAGGCGCAATCACTTCTCCAAGCCCCTGGCCTGGCGCGGAGTGTGGACAGTCAAGAATCTTTTCGAATTGAAGAACGCGCAAAGAGTCACGATTGACGGGAACCTCTTCGAATATAACTGGGCCGACGCGCAGGAAGGTGTGGCAATCCTCTTCACGGTGAGGAATCAGGACGGAACGGCCCCCTGGAGCGTAGTGCAGGACGTGACCTTCACCAACAACATAGTCCGCCACAGCTCCACAGGGCTCTACATCCTGGGAAAGGATAATCTTCAGCCGAGCCAGCAGGTGCGTAAAATTACTGTCCGAAACAACCTCTTCGAGGACATCAACGGCGGGAAGTGGGGCGGGCGCGGCTTCTTCATGCTCATCACGGAGAGCGCCGACGTAGTTGTAGAAAACAACACCATTCTACAGACGGCCAACATCACTGGCGCTTACGGCGAGCCTAACACGGGCTTCGTCTTTCGCAACAACATAGTCATGCAGAACGAGTACGGCTTTCACGGCGACGGTCGCTCGCCCGGCACTGATGCCCTGGACTTCTACTTTCCCCGAAGCGTCTTCAGCAACAACGCCATCATAGGCGGCGATGCCTCACAATACAGGGGGCGCAACATGTTTCCCGTTTCGCTCAAGCAGATTAAGTTCGTCAATATGGAGGCGGGCGATTACAGGCTCAGCCCCGACAGCCCGCTCAGGCGAGTGGGCGCGGGCGGCGCAGACATAGGCGCGAACATCTCTCCGCAGATGATCCTCGAAGTAGCCAGCCAGAGAAGATAAAAGCTTCAGTCTTCTGCTTTCGCGCTGCGGCGTCGCTTGCGAACGCCTGCGACCACTCCCGCCAGCCCTGTGCTTAAAAGCAGCAGCGTCGCGGGCTCAGGCACGGGCGCAGCGCCCGTGCCTAAGTTGTAGGTTATGCTTCTGGTCTCGTAAATGCGAAGGGTATCGAAAATTACATGGCTGTAAAGCTCTAAGGTCACAAAGCCCTGACCGCTCAGCATAGTGCTGAAGATGGGCGACGGGCAGGGGCCGCCGACGGTGCTCTGCGTGCAGCCCAGCATGTTGCCTGAGAAGGTGAAGGGAACAGTCAGCGTAATGATTGATGAGGCGTCATCCGGCACGAAAAATGTGTCGGTCTCAAACCGCAGCCAAGACTGGTTATAGAAGCTGTTGTAACTGACGCCGTCTATGATGCCTGAGGCTCCGCGAATGTCTCCGTCCGAACGGTTGAAGGAGAGGTTGACGGACTGGCCTGCTGTGCAGGGCGAGCAGGAAAGGGGCGCGAAGTCTATCCAGCCGTTGAGGGTCGTGTTCCCACCCGAAAAAGTGAAGAATCCTCCGTTGCTGGTAGGGAAGTTGGCCGAGCCGTTTGTGATAACGAGCCCGTCCGCGCGTGCTTCCGGCACGAAGAGTATAAAAAAGAGCAGCAGAGGTAGTAATGAAGCTAGCCGTCGCATGGAAATTCAGACCTTTCCCGAAGTGAAGAAAAAGAATGTCACAGGATTCAATGGTGAAACTCAAGCGCAATGCGAGCCCTGACCGAAGCGTGGACTAAAACTCAGGCTCCGTCAATAGATACACTGTTAATTCCCCAACTATTTTACAAATCCGAGGGGAACCGAGACCCTTTTATCCCCGGAAATTACGCCAAAATAGAGTTGTTGACAAACATAGATAAATATCGTTTAATAACTGTGCTTGTTGCTGGCTCAATGAGGCCGGTGACAAAGGTCTTTCGCAAGACGACGATTGCACACGATAAAGGCAAACCCATCGCGAGATGGGGACGCAAAGCCGTGAGTCTCCAGAGGCGTTTGAGCATTGAGCAGTAAAAAAGCGCCTCTTGCCGGAGATTGTCTGGTTGCCGAAGGCGGTCGGAGAAAGCTACAGCTCCATAACTTCTCTTGAGTATGGATGCGCCTCTTGTCGTGTTGAGTCTTGTCATTCGCTTGACGTTCATGAGAGGCGTCTCAATCTTCTGCTCAAGCATCCCGGAAGTTTCCGGGCCTGTAGCGGAAACCAGTCCCGCATGGCCGTTTCTGCTTTCGGCATGCTGGTTTCTTCTCCACCTCTCCTAAATCCCTTCAGTCACACAATCGGCAACAGCGTGCTCAAGCGTTCCGAACTCGTGTCTGCCCCACAGGCAGCCAGGAGGGCGGGAGCCGTTTTCTCCATCTAACAGTTTGTCCGGATTTTACCGAGTGCTCTGCTCGTCGTCCCCATAAACTGAAATCTGCTCTCGACTTCGCCTCAGAGAAGCGCGAGAGCGGCACCGACAAAGGCACCCCCGCAGCGATGCGGGCTCGCAAAGCCAGGAGTCTCAGCGCCTAGTTCGTCTGCTGAGATCGTCCGGTTACCGAAGTGAGGTTATCCATCCATGTCAGGCTCGCGTCCATCCCTCGTTAAAACGCAACAATTCATTCTTTCTTCAGGCTCAAGCTTCCGCGCGCTTCTAATCTTCACGGCGCTTCTCTGTGCGCTCGTGTTGAACGCGCAGGCAACGAGTGCGGCCACTGTGACCGTGCCCGGAGGCGGCAATCTTCAGGCTGCGATTAACGCAGCGCAGCCCGGCGATACTATAGTGCTCGAAGCGGGCGCAACCTACACGGGCCCTTTCACATTGCCTGTCAAAGGCGGCGCGGACTACATCACTATCAGGACTTCTACGCCGGACGCGAGTCTTCCCGCAGACCAGCGCGTGACCCCGGCGCAGGCTTCGCTGATGCCGAAGATAGTGACGCCCGGGAGCGGCCAGTCCGCGATCTACACGGCCGCGGGCGCTCATCACTACCGCTTTATAGGCATAGAGTTCATGCCGGCCAACGTGAGCGCCTTCGTCTATGACCTGATTAGCTTCGGCTATGACCGCGGAAGCCAGACCTCCCTGTCTCAGGTCCCGCATCACCTGATAATCGACCGCTGTTACATACACGGCCAGCCTGGCGCTTACCTCAAGCGCGGCGTGGCTCTCAACTCGGCCCACACGGACGTCATCAACTCTTACGTCTCTGACTGCAAAGCCAAGGGGCAGGACTCGCAGGCGCTGATGGGATGGAACGGCCCCGGCCCGTTCAAGATAATCAACAACTATCTGGAAGGAGCCGGAGAGAACGTGATGTTCGGAGGGGCGGACCCTGGCATCCCTAATCTGGTGCCTTCCGACATAGAGGTCAGGCGCAATCACTTCTCCAAGCCCCTGGCCTGGCGCGGAGTGTGGACAGTCAAGAATCTTTTCGAATTGAAGAACGCGCAGAGGGTGGTGGTTGAAGGCAACCTCTTCGAGTACAGTTGGGCGGACGGCCAGACGGGCTACGCGATTCTGTTCACGGTCAGGAATCAGGAAGCAAGCGCGCCCTGGAGCGTAGTGCAGGACGTGCTCTTCACCAACAACATAATCAGGCACAGCGCCTCAGGCATGCAGATTCTGGGCAAAGATTATCTACAGCCGAGCCAGCAGACGGCCCGCATCAGCATCAAGAACAACCTGTTCGAAGACATCAACGGCAGCGCGTGGGGCGGCGCTGGCCATTTCCTACAGCTCACGGACGGAGCGGCCGACATCACCTTCGACCACAACACCGTCTTTCACACGGGCAACATCATGGCGGCCAGCGCCGACGCCAACGTCAACTTCCGCTGGACTAATAACGTCATTGCGCATAATGCCTTTGGCGTGCACGTTGACAGCTCTGCGTACGCTACGGCCTTCCCCGGCTGGATTTTTACGGGCAACGCCATAGTTGGCGGAGCCAGCAACGCGAGCCGCTATCCGCTCGGCAACTACTATCCGGCTCAGCAGTCGGATGTGGGATACGTAAACCTGAGCGGAGGAAACTACAGGCTGGCCTCTACCTCTCAATTCAAATCGAGAGGGACCGACGGCAAAGACTTGGGCTGCGACTTCGACGCGCTCGAAGCAGCTATGGCGGGCGCTATTTCATCTCCGTCCACGACGCCGACGCCCAGTCCTGCGCCGGTGCCGACACCCGCGCCTACGCCCGCACCGACGCCCGCACCGACGCCCGTAGCGACCCCAACGCCGGCTCCTACTCAGGGCTCAAACGCGCCCCTGCTGCGCATCTCGGCCGGAGGCGGCCAGTTCACAGACCCGAACGGCAACGTCTGGCAGAACGATAGCTATTACCTGAGCGGCAAAGTTTATGCGCCGTCGAATCTCACTTCAACGGTCATCTACAACACCGCCAACAACGAGCTGTACCGCAAGGAGCGTTACAGCGACGGCACGGGCATTCCGCTTGAGTACGCCATCCCTGTGACGAACGGCAGCTACACCATCAGGCTGCACTTCGCGGAAATCTGGTACGGGGTGTCGGACTCCAATGGAGCGGGCTCCCGCGTCTTCAACGTACAGTTGGAGAACGCGCAGGTGCTCTCGAACTACGACATATACTCGCGCGCCGGCGGCTCGCTCAAAGCCGTGGTGGAAGAATTTCAAACGACAATCACGGACGGCGTCATCAACCTTCGCTTTACGTCGCTGGTAGATAACGCTAAGGTGAGCGGGATAGAGGTAATTGCCAACAACACTGCTCAGCCTGCGCCGCAGCCGAATCCTACGCCGACTCCTGCGCCCGCGCCCTCGACCGGCCTTCCCGCGATTCTGTTGTCCAACGGCAATGGAGTGGTCTTCAATGCGGGGAGCCTCAAGACCGGGCCGTTCACCGTTGAGACTCAGGAGAACCTGGGCGACGACAAGCGCACGCGCCTGATGATTTTTGCCAGCGGCATCAGCTCTTCGCTCAACACCTCTCACGCTTCCAGCTACATCAAGGTTGACAATCAGACGATAGCCAACCTGGCGGATTCCGTTAAGATCGAAGCCCGTGCGAGCGACGGACGCGTCTTCCAGCTTCCAGTGGAATATGCGGGCGCGCAGGGCGTAATCACAGGGCTAGACCAGATTAACGTCATGCTCACGCCTGAGCTGCAAGGCATAGGCAACCTGCAATTGACGATTATAGTCGGCAGCTATCGCAGCAACAGCGTGGCGGTGACCGTGCGTTAAACAACTTGCACCTGTATTTTACTGTTGTTTAGAAAGCTGTGATGCGTTAAGCTAAAGAAGTCGTAGGGACTCATGCCCAGCATGAGTCCCTCGATAAATCAGAAAAGAGCCTGCAAGGGCTCTACTCGCCTGATCGAAAAGCTTTCGCGTGGGGAGAATTGCCCCTTCGCACGCGGAAGCATTTCTTCTCTTTTGTAACCAAATGAGTGTCCCTTCAATTCGTAATCTCTGGAAACCTGCTGCCATCGCTGCGGCCATAAGCTTTCTGTACCTGCCCGTGCTGGCAAAGCTTGGCAACGATTGGTGGACGGACGAGAACTATTCGCACGGCCTGCTGGTTCCTTTAATCATAGGCTTCATGCTCTGGACGGAGCGCGAGCGTTTGGAGCGTGCGGCACGCGCCAGCCGCCCTTCGCTTCTGCTGGGCGGCGTCTGCACGGTGCTGGCCGTTTTCGCCTTGTGGGCCGGAACCGCTGGCGCGGAGCTTTACGTGCAGCGCATGTCGCTGGTGCTGCTCCTGGCGGGCATAGTCATATATTTCTGGGGCTTCAAGCTCATTCGCCTGACGTTCGTGGCCTTCGCGCTGCTCGTGCTGGCGATTCCCATTCCGGCAATCATCTTTAACCAGATAGCCTTTCCCTTGCAGCTCTTTGCCTCGCGCTGTGCCGTCTGGGCCATGCGGCTCTTCGACATCCCGGTTCTAAGGCAGGGCAACGTGATAGAACTGCTGCCGCTGGGGGCGCGAGAGACAAAGAAGCTCGAGGTGGTGGAAGCCTGTAGCGGCATACGCTCGCTGATGACGCTCATCACTTTGGCCGTCGTCTTCGCCTATTTCACTCGCCCGAGGATCAACGATAAGGGCGGCGATGACGCTAATGCCGGCGGGCGCTTCGATTTTCTCAAGCGGTGGAGCTTCTGGCGCTCGCTCATACTGGTATCGTCCGCGATTCCGATTGCCATCCTGACGAACGCAGGGCGCGTCAGCGGCACAGGGATACTCGCACATTTTTACGGGCTTCAGGTGGCGGACGGCTTCTTTCATTCCTTCTCGGGCTGGGTCGTTTACATAGTGGCCTTCCTGCTGCTCTTCGCCGTAGGCTGGGTGCTCGACCGCGTTGGCGGAAGCGGCGGCGGTCGCGATGGCGGCGCCGGACGCGCCGGCGAAGCCGTGAAAGAGGGGAAGAAGGCTCAGCGCGTGGTGACTGCTGCTGCGCCGCAGCCCGCATCTGCCAAAGCGGTTTCGGTCAAAGGAGCGGAGTGATGACGGAAGGGAAAGATAAAAAATCCAGACGCTTTTATGCTCTGCTTCTGTTGCTCGTGGCGAGCGGCGTAGTGATAAACCTCTGGCAGCACGCCGGAGAGCAGACGGCCCCGCGCCGCCCCTTGAAGGAGTTTCCTGCGGCCGTGGGCGCATGGCGGCAGATGGGCAGCGATTACCGCTTCGATGAAGAGACCGAGCGCGTGCTTCGCGCAGACGATTATCTCTCAAGAAACTACACGGGCGCAGAGAGGCGCGTGGCCAATCTATACGTGGGCTACTACGCCACGCAGCGCAACGGCGCGACCTATCACAGCCCGCTCAACTGCCTGCCGGGCACAGGCTGGACTATGGGCGAGCCCGGGAAGATAACCGTCAGCCCGACGGACGGCTCCGCGCCCTTTGAAGCCAACCGCTACATCATCGAGCAGGGGAGCGACCGCCAGCTTCTGGTCTACTGGTACCAGGGGCGGGGCCGTTTGGTTTCGAGCGAGTACTGGGGGAAGATTTATACTGTGCTGGACAGCATCAGCCGCCGCCGCTCGGACGGCGCTATGGTGCGCGTAATGGTTCCACTGCACAAGGGAGAGACGGAGCAGTCCGCGCTTGAGGGGGCCACGAATCTCGCTTCCGAGATTGCGCCTCTGCTTTCAAGCTACGTGCCGAATTAGACGCGAGCGCGTCTGTCTGGGAAGAGGTTGAAAAGGCCGTAGCCTTACAGGTTTAGAGTGCCGGTTTTCGGAAGAGGGCGGCCATTAAGCCTTTAGTCATTTTGACGCCGCAGGTTCTATGGGAAGCGGCGCGTTGAAAGGGCCTTTGAAAGAGCAGCTTTTGGGTGACATTGCCCGTCGCCGAAAAACGCAGGGCTCCAAAGGTTAATTAATCAAGAGAAAGAGCCTGATTCCGCTTCTTCTCAAATGGCCGGTTGCCCCGGCCAGCTTGTAGAGAGCTTGTGGGAAGCGGGTTTTGGAGAGTGTCAATGAAAATTCGAGAGCGTAACCGTGGGTATTTTGCTGCCCTTCTGTCCATTCTTCTCATAACCGCCGCCCTTCTGGCAGGCTGCTCTAATCCCGAAAAAACCAAGCTCGCGCACATTGAGCGCGGCGAACAGTATCTCAAAGACAGGCGCTTTGAAGAGGCCAGCCTTGAGTTTCGCAATGCCTTGCAGATTGACGAGGCCATGGCCGCAGCCCACTGGGGGCTGGCGCGCGCCTTCGAGGGATTGGGACGCGTTCCCGAAGCCATAGTGGCGTTGCAGCGCACAGTCCAGCTTGACCCGAATAACCTGGACGCTCGCGTGCGACTCGGCAACTTCTACGCATTCTTCGGAAAGATGGCGGAGGCCGAACAACTGGCGCGGGAGGTGTTGCAGAAAGACCCGAACCACATTGAAGGCCACATACTGCTGGCGACAGTTTTCGCCGCCCAGGACAAGCCGCAGGAAGCGCTCGCGGAATTGAATCGCGCCATAGAGATTGACCCCAAGAGGGTAGAGTCCTACGTGGCGCTCGCTCGCTTCTACATGAAGCGCAACGAGCAGGCGAAGGTGGAAGAGACGTTGCTGCGCGCCATCAACGCTAACCCGGGCGCGGCGCTCGGCCACACGGAGTACGGAAAGTATCTGGCGCAGACCGGAAAACTAGACCAGGCCGAAGCCGAGTTCAAAAAGGCGGTCGAGCTTGAGCCTTCAAATCGCGACGCGCGCTTCGTCATGGCCAGCTTCTACCTGGTCAACAACCAGATTGACAAAGCCGAGGCGGCTTATAAAGCGCTCGCCGAGCTGGATAAGGACAAGCCGGACGGGCAAGCCGTGCTGGCGGACTTCTATTCGTCAGTCGGCCGCATGGACGACGCCGTGCGAATCTACAGCGACATGGTTAATAAGTCGCCCGATTACATGCGCGGTCGTTATCGCCTGGGCGAAATCATGCTACAGCGCGGCGATGTCGGCGGCGCAAGCGCGCAGGCCGAAGAGGTCTTAAAGCGCAACCAGTACGACCGTCAGGGCCGACTGCTTCGCGCCCGCGTGCTGTTGCAGCAGGGCAAGGCCAAGGACGCCATAGAAGATTTGAAAGAGGTCTTGAAGCAGGAGCCTAACTCGCGCGCGGGCCTCTACTACATGGCGCAGGCCAGCATCAAGGCCAATCAGATAGAGCAGGCCAGAGTCTATGCCGGAGACCTTGAGAGGAATTATCCAGACTATCTCCCCGGCAAGCTTCTACAGGTACAGGTCAACCTGGCCGCAGGCGATGCCAAGAATGCTCTCAGCCTCTCGAACGATTTAGTCAATCGCCTGACGAAGGCGGCGCCCGACCGTGACACCTCGCCGCAGATGATTGCCGAGATGCGCGCACGCGCCTTCAACGTACGCGGTGCGACGCAGTTGGCGCTGGGCAATACGCAGGCCGCCCGAGCAGATTTCCAGGCCGCGAGCCAGCAGGAGCCCAACTCCATAGAGCCTTACCTGTATCTGGCAGCCGTCTCCACCAAGGAGAACAAGCTGGACGAGGCCGAGCAGTTTTATAACCGTGCGCTGGCTATTGACAGCCTCAACTTCGATGGGCTATATGGTCTGGTCAAACTTTACGCACAACAGAAACGGCTCGATCAGGCACACGCGCGACTAGACCAGGCTCTCAGCGGGCAGCCCCAGAACGCTCAGCTTCATTATCTGAAAGCACAGGCTTACGCCTTCGAGCAGAACGCTCAGGGCACGGAAGCCGAGCTGCGTAAGACCGTGGAGCTTGACCCTAATTACGTGGCGGCCTACACGGATTTGGCCGTGCTCTTTGTCAACCTCAAGCAGACGGATCAGGCCATAGCCGAATACCGCAAAGTGCTTGAGCGAAAACCCGACAGCGCGCCCACCTACACTTTGATCGGCCTGCTTGAGGACGGGCGCGGGAATCGCCAGGCGGCTGTCGAGAGCTATCGCAAGGCGCTTGAGATTGACCCTAACCTGACGATTGCCGCCAACAATCTGGCCTGGAATTATGCCGCTTACGACATGGGCAACCTTGACGAAGCGCTCAGGCTGGCGCAGGGTGTAGTACAGAAGAACCCCGACGCGGCCGGATTCCGCGACACGCTCGCGTGGGTCTATTATAAGAAGGGGTCGCACGCGGCCGCCGTCGAGCAGTTGCAGAAGGTAATAGCGATGCAGGCCAACGTGCCCACTTATCGCTACCATCTGGGGTTGGCGCTCGCCGGCAAGGGTGACAAGGCTGGCGCACGCCGAGAGCTTGAGACCGCCTTGAGGCTCGGCGAGAAAGGCGGCTTCGCGGAGGCCGAAGATGCTCGCCGCGCGCTCTCTACGCTGTAAATCGAGAGAGCTTTTGATAAGAGTCTTCCGAAATCTGTTTCCCGTCTTGAGAAGTTTCGCCAATGCCCGGCGAGACTCTCGGAAAAGCCGGGAAGCAGAGTCGAAGACGAGCTTTGCAGGAAGTCCTGCTTCCAAGCAGTAACACATTGTAGGAGTGCCGTTATGAGTGTTGAATTTCGCCAGCGCACGCCGGGCGAATACGCCCAGATTCTCTGGAAGCGCAAGTGGCTGATTATGCTTCCGGCGATAGCCGTGGCAGCGGCCATAGCCATCGTCGTCTGGCGCTTGCCCAACGTCTACGAATCCACGACTCTCCTCATCGTTCGCCCGCCGACCATAGACCCGAACGTCGCTCCGGCGATGTCCGAGGGCGACCTGACCATGCGCATCAACAACATCAACCGCATAGCGCAGAGCCGCTCTTCGCTTGAGCCGTTGATATTGAAGTACGACCTCTACAGGCGTGAGCGTGCGGGAGGCATGCCGATGGAGCTGGTCGTTGAGAAGATGCAGCGAGACATTCAGGTAGAGATAGAGCACAGTCGAAACGACAACATCCCTGCCTTTCGCATCACCTACCGCGAGCGCGATCCTAAGAAGACGCAGGCCGTCACTGGCGAGCTCGCCTCGACCTACGTCAACGCGCAGGCCCGCGACATGACTGCCGTGGGCACGCAGACGCGAGAGTTCTTCGAGCAGCAGCTGGCCGACGCCAAAGCGCAGCTTGATGAGATTGACAGGCGGCGGCTGGAGTACATGTCGCAGAACATCAACAACCTGCCGACGCAGGGCCCTGCGCTCGTCGCACAATACACGGGACTGCGCGAGCAGCAGAAGGCATTGATGTCCGAGATTGGCCGTCTCAACGACCGCCGCTCGGCCCTGAGCGCGCAGCTCGGCACGCTCAAGCAGGTGGTGCAGCAGAGCGAAGAGGATATCGTCAGGCAGGTGGGCGACCCTAAAGCAACGCCCGCCTGGGGAGCGCTCGCCTCGCGCAAGGCCGCGCTCGAAGCTGAGATTCAGAACCTTCTCACGCAGTACAAGCCGGCTCATCCGGACGTTGTGGCCAAGAAAGCGGAGCTCGAAGCCGTCAAGCGCGAGATGCAGGAGATGGAGGATTCGTCTGCCGCCAAGATTGCGCAGCTGAAGAAGGATCGCGAGGGCCGCCCGAACCTCTCCGTCAGAGAGACTGAGATTAACATACAGCTGGCCGAGGGCGAGGTGAACCGCTTGCAGAAGCAACTGGACACCACCAACGGGCAGATAGCGGATATAGAGGGACGCATCAACGCCGTGCCCGGAGCCGAGGT
>DASVVZ010000073.1:0-3796 GCA_036389875.1 Pyrinomonadaceae bacterium | reverse complement strand
TAGAGGGGCTGAAGGTTTCTCCGGTTTCAAAGGCCATGCAGGCCATCAAAAAGCTAGGGTCGGTTTTCAGATTAAGCGCAATCTGAATAACTTTATCCCGAAAGGGCTTAGATACTTTTGCTCCCCAGGCCAACATGGCGTTCTCCTCTTCTCTGGAAGTATTAAGCGCACGCGCGACAGCTCAAGCCGCAGGCGCTGCCGTGTCCGCGCTCGTGTCATGCGGGACATTCTCCATAGTGCGTTGAATCAAACGATCGACGACGGCCTTCAGGTCTCCGGTCTCCCTGTAAACCTGAAGCTGCTCGTCGGCAGAAGTACCGCGCTGAAGAATCGTGTGAACGTGCTCCACCTCTTTGCGCGAGCCAAGGTCGTCCAGAACGTCGTCCACGAACTCCAGCAGCTCCATTATGAGGTCGCGCACGGGCACTTCCTTCTGCTTGCCGAAATCTATCATCTTGCCGTCCAGGCCGTAGCGCACCGCGCGCCACTTGTTCTCCTGAACAAGCATGCGGCGGTACAGGCGAAAGCCCAGATTCTTGTCTATCAGCCTATTCAACTTGGCTACAATCGCCTGGAACAGCGCGGCTATCGCAATCGTGTCATCCACTCGCGTAGGGATGTCGCAGACGCGAAACTCAAGTGTCGGGAAGAAGGGATGCGGGCGCACGTCCCACCAAATCTTCTTGCCGTTGTCTATGCAGCCGGTCTTGACGAGCAGGCTGATGTAGCGCTCGAAAGCTGCGTAGGAATCAAAATGGTCTGGAATGTCCGTGCGCGGAAACTGCTTGAAGATCTCCGAGCGGTAGGACTTAAGGCCAGTGTTGTGGCCCATCCAGAATGGCGAGGAGGTAGAGAGCGCCAGCACGTGCGGCAGAAAATAGCGCGCGGCGTTCATGATATGAATCGCGCGTTCTTTGTCTTCGATTCCTACGTGAACGTGCAGGCCGAAGATCAGTAGAGAGCGGGCGACCGTTTGCAGCTCCTGAATAAGTAGCTCGTATCGCTCGTCGTCAAAAATCTTCTGCTCGCTCCAGTGCGAGATGGGGTGCGTTGAGGCGGCGACTATCTCCAGCCCGCTTTTGCGCGCCAGCGTGGAGATGATGGAGCGCAGGCGGGAGATGTCGGCACGCGCTTCCTGAATGTTCTTGCAGATGCCTGTGCCGACTTCAATCTGGGATTGAATCATCTCCGGCTTTATCTGCTCGCCCAGAAGCATGCGGCCTTCTTCCAGCATCTCGGAGACGTGCGAGCGCAGCTCACGCGTTTGCGGGTCTACGATTTGAAACTCTTCTTCAATGCCGAGTGTGAATTGTTCAAACATAAGTTTGAGGCTCTCCTTATCCAAAGCGTGCGGCCCAGGGTTTACGGAGCCCGCGCTCATGGGTGCTCGGGAGTTCTTGGTTTAAATGCTAATCAGTAAAGCTTTCTTTCTCGCCTGAAAACAGTTCTGACGGTGCGCCAGTCGGGTGTTGCGCCGCCCATCTTCTCACGCAGCAGATGCCGCCACGCGCCGCCGAGCGAAGACCAGGGATTGTACAGGTCGAAATGCGCGCCCCAGCGCCTGCGCTCCGCTTCACCCTGATAGAGAAAGTGCAGCGAGGCTTCCCTGCGCCCGAGTTCTATAAAGCCCCCGGCATTGTCTCTGTGCGCGGCAAAGCGGGCCGTGAAATCTTTTCGTCTTCGCAGTTCCGAGACGAGGCCGGGCCAGGCTGTAAAATTCATGCCGACGCCGCCTTCGCCGTAAACATTTTCAACGCGCCTGACGGATTCCCACAATCCAAGCTCACGCAGGCGGCGCAAGAAAAGAATCAACGCCTGCTGCTTATCTATTGTCAGATTATCAAAGGCCGCCTCGCTCGTCGCGGCACCATACAAGCTCTTAATACGGCCCCGAAGCTCGTCGCGCAATTCGTCCGAAATGTCGCGCCAGTAAATTCGCTCCGCACGCGCAGCGGCCCCGCTCACAGCGCAGGCAGCTTGCGCTCCATCAGCGCCCTATCCTTTTCCGTCAACCCGTGAAACCTGACGCCCAGGCCACGCCCCGGATTGCTGTAGATGACCTCGGCGTTTACAACCACCTGCTCGTCCTCGCCCAGCGGGATGCGAAGTGTCAGCAGCGAGCCTTCGGGAACTTCCGTCTGCGTGTTCATGTAAAGCCCGCCGAGGCTGATGTCCTTCGTGCTGGCGACTCCCGTGGCGTCCGTGCCGTCGAAAAAGACATCTACAATCAGGCGCGAGCGGTCATGCTGGCGTCGATCGTCCTGCGGTAAACTATTTTTGGCGTCAAGCTCATCCATCGCAGTCGGCCTTAATCCTCAAGAGAAAGAGTAGAAAAGAGCGCGCTTATCCCGAAGCTCATTGTAACCGACTTTGGGCGATTTTGGATTTTAGATTTTTGATTCACGAATGAAGCCGAGGCCGTTCAAGCCGTGCTGTCAATCCAGCCCAAAATCTAAATCCGTCAACCGTCCTGCTTTCGGCTAATGATGAAAGTCGGAACCATTCCGCCTCCGGAAGTAACGTTCGCAAGCTCCGTGAAAGAGAGGCGCGTAAAAGCAGAGCCGACCTTGCCGTCAAAAAGCAGCGGGTCCAGGTCAACCAGTTGCTCCGCGAACAGGGTGGTTCCGTCCGGTTGCAGCGCGGGGAAAGTCTCGCGGGCGGTCGGCACGCGCTCCTGCACCACATAGTCGCCGTTGGCGACAGCCTCGTCCAGAGCCTTAATCCAGGCGCTTTCATCCGTGTTCCAGCCTATGTAGATTCCGTGCCCGCCGTAATCGTCATTCGGCTTCAAGACCAGCCGGTCGCGTTTCTGCGCGACGAAATCCAGCAGCTCTATCTCTTC
This sequence comes from Pyrinomonadaceae bacterium, assembly GCA_036389875.1. Taxonomy (GTDB): domain Bacteria; phylum Acidobacteriota; class Blastocatellia; order Pyrinomonadales; family Pyrinomonadaceae; genus JACVRN01. The sequence continues at coordinate 954 of DASVVZ010000073.1, read as the reverse complement.
GCCGTAGTGCTCTGTCTTTTCCGCACGCACGCGTCGCGTCCAGGGGACGTGCGCGCGTATTGCGCGCCTCTCATTATCGCTGAAGAGCTGCGCGTGGCGCTCGTCTGTTAAGATGGCGAAGAGCGCCTTCTTATGAATCAGCTTGGAGCGGAAGCTGTTGACCATGCAGATGGCGCGAGCGCGATAGGCATTCAGGAGCGCAGGGTATTCCTTGATGATGGGGAGATATTCGTTCACCAGCAGCCGCTTGTAGACAATGTCAATTTCAAAGCCCTGGTAGCTTAAGCGCTCCCCGTTCCATTCAAGCTCTTCCGGCGAACAGATGATTGCAGGATACCCCTCGGCCTCGAAGAAATCCTTGAAAAGCTCGAACTCCTTCTGCGTGGGCATTCCCTTTAAATCTATGATGGCGATGTGCGGGTTATGCTCAGGGCTCCGACCAAGATATTCGCGGTGCGCCCGGAGCAGAACATCCAGCATCAGGCGGCGGCCATAGAGCGGGCGCACATTGTAGGTTTCGCTGAAGCGCTTCATCACGGGCAGCTTAAGGAAGATGTCATAAGCCGCGTCGGCATAAGCGATGCCCGCGGGACTTTCGCCGTTCAATTCGACGAAACTGTAAGCCTCGCTCGTCAGAAAAGAGTCTAGGCGGGCCGTGGGCGAGACTTCCTTATAGCCGGGGTCAATCGCCACAAGCTCGCGTTCCATCTCCGTCAGGCCCAGCTCGTCCAGAAGCAGCGGGTCTTCGACGGCGGCGTCTTTCACCTTTTGAATTGCGCCCCAGACCATTTCACACACGCTGCTGACGCGAGCGAAATCCTCTTCGGTGACGAAATGCGGGCGCAGGTACGGCGAAAGAGGGCGGCCTCCGAAGATGAGACGAGCGCGTTCGAGCCCTTCGTCCAGAATCCGCCTGGAGGATTCCGCAAGGTCGTCCTCGCCAAGCAGCTCGTG
>DASVVZ010000072.1:0-3838 GCA_036389875.1 Pyrinomonadaceae bacterium | reverse complement strand
TTACGGCGCCCGCAGCCCGGGGACAGGTGCGAGACCGCCGTGCAAGTAAACCTACGGCGTCCGATGCGCAGGCAGCGCAGCCGCAGGCTACGCAGGAAGAGGTCGGAGAAGGCGACGTGGTGCGCGTCAACACGACGCTGGTCACGGTTCCCGTCAGCATCACGGACCGCGACGGCCGCTACATCCCTGACCTGCAAAAGGATGATTTCCACATCTACGAAGAGGGAGTTGAGCAGCAGGTGGCCTACTTCGCCGCGACCGAAAAACCCTTCACGGTTATCCTCATGCTCGACACGAGCGCTTCCACATGGTCAAAGCTTGGCCGGATAAAGGAGGCGGCCCTGGCCTTCGTAGAGCAACTGCGCCCAGATGATCAGGTGATGGTCGTCTCATTCGCCAGGGGGTTAACAATAAAGTGCGAGGCGACGACAGACCGCGAGAAGATACGCAAGGCCATAGAGGGCACGGGCAGGGGACTGAGCACGCGTCTATACGATGCCATGGACAAGCTGGTGCAGAACCACATCAATCAGATACAGGGGCGCAAGGCCGTTGTGCTTTTCACGGACGGCGTGGACGCCCGCAGCAACAATGCCACTTACGAGAGCACCCTGCGCATGGCGGAAGAACTGGACGCGCTCATCTATCCGATTCTTTACGACACGTACGACCCGTCGAACGACAACGGCGCATCTTCTGCTCCGCCGGCGCGCTCGCGCCTTCCGGGGATTCTGGGCAGGCTGCCGATTACCATCGGCGGCGGAAGCAGTAGCAGCGGCGGCGGCAACGGTTCCAGCCGCGCAGATTATGATAGAGGCGAGAAGTACCTGCGCGAGCTGGCACGGCTTACGGGCGGGCGGCTCTACGAGGCCAGCAAAGACCTGAGCAGCCTGCGAGCCGCCTTCAGTTACATAGCAGAAGAGCTTCGACGACAGTACACGCTTGGCTACTACCCCAGGCAGTCGGCTCAGCCGGGCGAGCGACGACGCCTCACAGTACGCGTCGGCCGGCCGGAGCTTTCCGTGCGCTCTCGTGACAGCTACATCTACAAACCTGCGGCGCAGGATGCAAACACCCCTCAGCCGCAGCAGTCGCAGAGCCCGGGCGGCCCGCCCGTAATGAAGAAGAGGCAGTTCCTTCCCGTGGCGGCAGAGGGCAATATCAGGTAGTGTGGCAGTTAGAAATCCAAACGAGTAATTCACCGCAGAAGAGACGCAGGAGAGACGCGTGGGAAAGCGCAGAGCAGTCGAATGCTTAACTATCTCTGCGCCGTCGCGTCACTTCTGCGTCTCTCTGCTGAGAGTCGGATTTTGAAATTGACCTCTTACTCAATATCAGGGAATGATGCGGGGCGGGCTGAAGTGATATCATGCTCGCCATGAATCAGAGCGAAGACGCACAGGGCAGGGAAGCCGGAAACCTGCGAGAGCTGCTTGAGATACGCGCCAGCGCCCAGCCCGACAAACCCTTTCTCTTCTCAGAGGCGGACGGCCGAAGCTTCACCTACTCGGAGTTTAAGCAATCGGTAGAGCGCGCCGCACGCATGCTCTTGCATCGCGGCATAGGGAAGGGCGACGTGGTCAGCCTGCTCATGCCCAACTCTGCGGAGTACATCATAGCCTACTTCGCGTGCTTCACTTTGGGCGCTCTGGCCGGGCCGGTCAACTCTCTGCTGAAGCCGCAGGAGATGGCATTCGTCGTCGGCAACTCCGAAGCCAAAGCGCTTGTGGCGAGCAGAGAGTTTATCCCCCGAATCGAAGAGATTCGCGCCGGATTGCCGCACCTGAAGCACGTTGTAGAATTTGATGACGAGGCGAAAGCGACGCTGGAGTTTGTTGATGATGCGCCGCTGCCGCCCGTAACAATCGGGCGCGATGATGAGGCGATTATCATTTACACTTCGGGCACCACGGGAAAGCCCAAGGGCTGTCTCTTAACTCACGCCAACCTGATAGCGAACGCGCGGCAGATCTCCGAGTGGCTCGGATTCACAGGGCGCGACCGCCTGTTGACCATCATGCCGCTCTTTCACATGAATGCCGTCTCCGTGACTACCATGACGCCGCTATATGCGGGCGGCTCGACCGTCGTGAGCCCGAAATTCTCCGCCTCTCGCTTCTGGAAAATCATCTCCGATTACGAAATCACCTCCTTCGGCTCCGTAGCCACCATGCTCTCCATGCTGCTTGAGACTTATCCCGAAGGGGTGCCGGAGGGGCTTCGCACGGAGCAGCTGCGCTTCGCCATGTGCGGCTCCGCCCCAGTTCCCGCCGAAGTCATGAAAAGATTTGAGGAGCGGTTCAACTGTCTTGTGATAGAAGGCTACGGGTTGTCCGAATCCACCTGCCGCTCCACCTTCAACCCGCCTGACGAGCGCAGGCGTCCCGGCTCGTGCGGCCTGCCCATAGGCAATGAGATGCGCGTAGTGGACGACGATGACAGGGAAGTGCCGGACAAAACCCTGGGCGAGATAGTCCTGCGCGGCGAGAATATCCTGAAGGGCTATTTTAAGAATCCTGAAGCGACCGAGCGGGCATTCCGCAACGGCTGGTTCCATACGGGCGACGTGGGCTACAGAGACCCGGACGGCTTCTTCTATATAGTTGATCGCAAGACCGACATGATTATACGCGGGGGCGAGAACATCTACCCGCGCGAGATAGACGAGGTTCTTTACCAGCACCCGGCTATAGCAGCGGCCGCCGCCATAGGTGTCCAAGACCCTCTCTATGGCGAAGAGGTGGCGGCCTTCGTGATCGTCAAAGAGGGAGTTGAAGGTGTATCGGAAGAGGATGTCATAAGCTTCTGCCGCGAGCGGCTGGCCGATTACAAATGCCCCAAGACCGTGCGCTTCGTACGGGACATTCCGAAAGGCCCCACGGGAAAGCTGCTCAAACGAGAACTCGCCCGCCTGTATGCCGAAAGCTAGCTGGAGTTCTGCCTGCAACGCGCAGCCTTCTCGCGCGCAATATTTCGCAGCCCCGCGCGCCATATTCCATGCGACGAAGGCGCTCATTTGAGAAAATCCCGCATCCTCACAAAGAGCACATCAATCGTTTTGCTGAGCCTTTGAACAAAAGATGGTACGGGCTGCTCGACTGCTTGAATGCGTGACGGGTGGCCCGGCTGCATCTATTGAGCTGGCTGGCTTGACAGGCACGGGTTCGTGCATTAAAGTGCGCGTTGCATCATGCTTTAATGACGGCCGCCAAGTTTTGCCCAGACCCCGGCGGTTGGTCTATATCGGTGTTGGCATAAACAGGTAAGCAGGTTGAATTAGGACTGTAGAACCTCGCCGCGATTCCGCCCCATCACCAGCATTAAATCATCGTAGTGCCACTTTTTAGCGCCACCACTTTTGTTGCAATGTGACTTTGCCTCGTAGAGCAGGGGTAAATCAATTCGCCATGATACGTGCGGCATGGTTGTCTGCCAGCTAATGCTGGAACAATCGAGTACTGTTCGAGCGAACCTTTTAGTGATGTCAGTCCAAGGGCTGTCTGGTTCGCTGTTTTGCTCAACTGAAACCGCAGGATGTGATTATCTTGCCCCCATTATGAAAGGAAAAAGAGAGAATGAAATCTTTTGCTTCGTTTAAATTCGTCGCACTAGTCGCGTTCGTCGTCCTCGCCCTGGCGGCCACCACAGTCGGCGTCGCAGCCGTCTGTGAGAGAACGGTCGTGACCAATGATGATGTTGTCAGGTTAGCGCACGGCTCTAACCCCGCCCCCGGGACGCACTGGGCCCTGTACACACGCGATAACGGCACAGGCGAGTTCGTGACTGGCCCGGCCACACCGCCGCCCGGCGTCGGCAGCCTCAGCCTGAAGACCCCCGG
>DASVVZ010000071.1:0-3954 GCA_036389875.1 Pyrinomonadaceae bacterium | reverse complement strand
GCCGAGCCGCCTGACATCGCTCGCGCGCGCAATGAAGCAGAGGTTGCTGAGGCCACTTTCGACCGCGCTTAAACCGCCGTAGCCGCCTCTATAAAAGTAGATTTCGCAATGACCGTCCTGGAGGCGGGCGTTCTCAAGGTGCGCTTTGAAGGCTACGAGAGGCACGCGTGACTTGCGCCGTGTGGCCGCGCCGCTTTCGACGTGCCTGACCAGAGCGGCTGCCCTGCCCGTGGCGTCAATCGTCACGAGAGAGCGAACATGGAACGGGCCTCCCCCGCAGGTCTTCAACTCTACGCCGCGGACAGTTCCCTTCTCTATTATCAAGCCATGCGCCTGCGTCTCTTCTATCACCGTCGACCCGGCCTCGCGCGCTCGCGTCAGAAGACGCGCGTCCATCTCCGCCCGGCTCAGCCCCAGAGCGCCCCTCTGCTCCTGACCGAACCACTCGCTCGGCACGGAAACCTTTCGGCCTCGCCCGGAATAAAAGACCGTCTCGGTCAAACTGGCTCCGCCCGCCGCCATCATTTGCCCTGCGACGCCCAGCTTCTCAAAGTGCAGGAGGCATTCCGGCGAGATGAATTCGCCGCACAGCTTCTCGCGCGGAAACCTTTTCTGCTCGACAAGCAGCACGCGCGCCCCTAGCCGCGAGAGGTGAATGGCAGCGCTAGAGCCCGCGGGCCCCGCGCCCGCCACGACTACGTCATATTCTGTTTCCTTCACCATCCCTCATTTCCTTGCGCTTAAAACCAGTCGAAAGGGGAAGCGGCGCTTGACGGCTACGTCCTGAAGAGGCGTGCCTGCGGCAAGCCGGCGAAGCTCTTCCGGGCGAAAGCTTCTCAGGATTGAGAGCGCGCCGTCTTCGCGTATCAAACGATTGTGCAGAAAGAGACGGCCCACGGTCGTGTATAGATAGTAGGCGAGAGCGTGGCGGTGCAGGTCTATGACGAAGATTCCGCGCCTCGCCACACGCGACATCTCCGAGAGCACACGCCTCACCTGCTCTTCCCTGAGGTGATGCGTAAAGAGCGAGCACATACTGTAATCGAACGCGTCGTCGGCGAAAGGCAGCCTCAAGGCATCGCCCCGTACAGCGCTGATGCAAGTGAAGCTTTCAGACTCTTCCAGAATCGCACGCGACGAGCGCTCGTTCAGCTCAAGTCCGGTGAGCTGCGCGCGCCTGCCGGACTCTTCGGCCCAGCCGGCCGCGACTCTGAGCAGCTCGCCTGAGCCTGCGCCAACGTCCAGAAGCGAAAACTGACGTAATCCTTCGCGCTCTATCTCGGCCAGCACGGAGCGGCGCATGGCGCTCGAATCGCCCAGGTAACGATTCACGCGCTGAAGCTCTACGATACAGCCCTCGTACTCCTCAAGCGTGTAATCGCCCTTGTCCAGATGCTCAAGCTCGTAGCTGCGGCGACGGAAACGCTCGAACATAATTCACGGCTTTTCTATCACGAGCGCGCTGTTCTTTGAGCCGAAGCCTATGCAGTTGCAGACGGCAGTGCGCACCTGAGCTTCGCGCGCCTGGTTGGGGACGTAATCAAGGTCGCAGTCTGGGTCTGGCTCGTCGAGGTTGATTGTGGGGGGAATGATGTTCGTCTGCATGGCGCAAAGCGCTGCGCCTAAGCCCGCAGCGCCGGACGCTCCCTGCGGGTGGCCTATCTGCGATTTGGTGGCGGACATTGGAATCCTGCGGGCGCGCTCACCGAAAGCCTGCTTGACGGCCAGCGTCTCTATGCGGTCGTTGAGCTGCGTCGAAGTGCCATGAAGGTTGACGTAATCTACATCGTCGGGCGTGCGGCCAGCATCTTCCAGAGCGAGCATCATGGCGCGCGCTGGCTCGTCGCCCGTCTCTTCGAGCCGCACGCGGTGATAGGCGTCGCACGTAGAGCCGTAGCCTGTAACTTCAGCGTAAATCTCAGCGCCGCGCTTCAAGGCACGCTCGCGCTCTTCCAGCACGTAAACCCACGCGCCCTCTCCCAGGACAATGCCCGAACGGTCGCGCGAGAAGGGACGCGACGCGCGGTGCGGCTCGTCGTTCCAGGCATTTGTCAGGACGGTCATCAGATTGAACGCGCCTAGGATGCCGGGCGCTAATGGAGAGTCAACGCCTCCCGTCAGCATTACGTCCTGGCGACCGAGAGCAATGTGCTGAGCCGAATATGCTATGGCGTCCGTGGAGCTTGTGCAGCCGGTGGAGACCACATGCGAGAGGCCGCGCAGGCCGAAGACCATCGAAAGCTCGGATGAAAGGCCGCCGTGCGTCGAGGAAGGAATCGTGTAGACGCTGGCCTTGTAACGCGGGCCGACGTAAAGATACTCGTACTGCTGCTCTGTGAAGGCAAGGCCGCCGCCGCCCGTGCCAATCACTACGCCGACGGAGCGGCGCTCTTCCAGCGTCATGTCGTTCGGGAAGATGCCCGCGTCTGCGACGGCCTCGCGCGCGGCGGCAAGCGCGAGCGGCACCGTGCGCGCAACGTGCTTGTAGTCCTTGGGATTAAGCTGCGCTTTCCAGTCGAAGTCCTGTACTTCGGCGGCAATCTTGACCGGCCACTCCGCCGGGTCGAAGCTCTTGATGTGGCGCACGCCGCTCGCGCCGCGTTGCAGCGACTCCCAGTAGGCGGCCCGTCCTATGCCTATGGGCGTCACGCATCCCATGCCGGTGATGACGACGCGGCGAGGTCTATTAAAACGTCCAAGCATGGGGTATGACACCTCCCTGGAAGATGGCTCAGGATAAGCTAAATACGTTTGAGACCGAGAGGCCGGATGTTTCCTCTTAACATGAGAGCCAGCTTTCTGTGGCGGCTTGTCTGGAAAAGAGAGAGAGTAAAAGAGGTCATGAAGGATAAAGAGAGATGACTATGCTCAAGCCATCTCTCTTTCTTATCCTTCAAGCCTTGACGATTACGCTTGCGGTTCTATCTTCGTCCCGCATTCGTTGCAGAACTTGGCGTCCGCAGCAACCTCGTGCTGGCAACCAGGGCACTTGGGCTTCTCCTGCTTGGCCCCGCACTGGTTGCAGAACTTCGCGCCTTCCGGCAACGGAGACTGGCACTTGACGCAAGGGACGCTCGCAGTCGCCACCTCCATCTTCGCGCCGCATTCGTTGCAGAACTTGGGCGAACCAGCGTTGGCCGCGCCGCACTTAGGACACTTAACGGTGGCGGAACCCGTGGCAGCGCCGCCCTGCGTGTTCTGCTGGTGCTGCTGCTGTGGGTTCATGGCCCCGCCGAGAGCGTTGGCCATAGCGCCGCCGACCGCAAAGCCTGCGCCTAATCCAGCGCCGAGGCCAGCTCCGCCCGAGGGATTCTTCGCGGCGTCGCGCATGGCGTCGGCCGCCTGGAACTGCGCGTAGCGCTGAGCGTCCCCGAGCACGCCCATAGAGGTGCGCTTGTCCATGGCAGCTTCGACCTCCGGCGGCAGCGAGATGTTCTCAACGAGGAACTTTGTCAGCTCAAGACCGAAGGAGGCGAAGTCTTCGTTCATCTTCTTGCGCGCGAAGACGCCAAGCTCGTCGTAGTTCGAGGCGAGGTCGAGCGCGGCTATCTTCGATTCGCCGAGCCCGTCCGTAAAGCCCGAGACCAGCGTGCGCTTTAACTGTCCTTCAATGTCTTCGGTGTCGAACTTGCCGTTGGTGCCGGCCACCTCTTTGATGAAGGCGCGCGGGTCTTTGACGCGAATCGAATAGATGCCGTAGGCGCGCAGGCGCACCATGCCGAAATCGGCATCCCTCATCATGATGGGATTCATCGTTCCCCACTTGAGGTCTGTGAACTGCTTGGTGTTGACGAAGTAGACTTCTGCCTTAAACGGCGAGTTGAACCCGTATTTCCATGCGCCCAGCTTCGACAGAATAGGCGTGTTGCCGCCGTCAATCGTGTAGAAGCCCGGCGGAAAAACGTCTGCAATCTGTCCCTGAAAGACGAAGACGGCGGCCTGCGACTCGCGCAC
>DASVVZ010000070.1:0-7251 GCA_036389875.1 Pyrinomonadaceae bacterium | reverse complement strand
GGGAAATCTTCCTGCTGGATTACGCGCAGCGGCGCATCTTCCAGATAACGAATACGTCCAGCGTTCGCATAGACCCGGCCAAGACCTTTACCGAAGCGATCAATAACATCAAGTACGAGGTAAGCAACAACAGGCCGCGATTGACCTACCTGCCGACCGCTAACGGCGGGAATCGTGTTTATTCGATCGTCTTCAGCTCGAACGCGCCCAATCCGGCGAACTTCAACGGCGAAGCCGGCACCGCCGCGCTGACCGCGGACGGTAATCAGGAAGTCTGGATTTATCAGGTTCCGCAGGTGGTCGATAACCTGACCCTGGCGAGCGGAGCCGACCTGCCCAGACAAGACCTTGCTCTCGGCACGTTCCTGCAAGTGACTAACACGCTGCCCAGCCGGCCGCTTCAGGCAGGGACAACTACGCGCTCGCCGGACGTAATTGACGACAACCGCGAAGCCTTCATCAACGATGACGGAACTATCGTAGCGTTTACCTCCGTGCGCTGCGCGCCTCGCAGCGGCGCCGTGGCCTGTCCCGCCGGCAGCACCAACACGGACGGTAATCCCGAGATATTCATCTACAACAGGACTTCAGACGCCTTCACGCAGGTGACGAACACCACCAGCGCTTCCGTAGCCGTTCCCATAGTCAACCAGAACCCTAACCTGTCGGGCGACGGCACACGGCTGGCCTTTATCTCCAACGCCAATATCACAAACAATAACAGTGATAACAACATGGAGATTTACGTCGGCGAGTACAACGGCGCGGCCGTCTCGAATCTCAGGCAGGTGACGCGCACGACCGCCTCGGCTTCAGGCACCAGTGTTAATATCTTAAGCCCCGGGCGGCGCATGAGCCGCAACGGAAATCTGCTGGCCTTCGAGTCGGCTTCAAACGACCCGAAGAGCAACGGCGCTATCCAGCCCGCGCTGGCAATCTTCGTCTACGATATTGTAGCGGACACTTTCACGGCTGTGGGCGAACGCTCCACTACTTCTACGGACGTGCTGCGCTTCCCGACCTTTACGGGCGACAACAGCCGGGTGGTCTTCGTCTCGGCCCTGAACTTCCGGGCAAACGGGACGCTTACGACGACAACGACAGAGGGGCTTAACCCGTCTGTAGGCGGCATCAATCGCCCGCAGATTTTCTCCGTGGCGCTCAATGCTCTGACCTCTTTCAGGATTCTGACGAACACGCCGATTACGAACGGCTCCACCTTGCAGCCCTTCGTCGCTCAGACCGAGCAGCGCATAGCATTCAGCCTTGCTACGACCGAGCTTGGAGGAGGGAACTCCGACAACTCCACGGAGGGCTTCTATCTTCTGACGCCGCCGACGGCTACGGAAACGGCGGGCACGCTCTCGTTCTTTACAGGAGCGAGCCAGCGTCCAGTGACAGGCACTAACCCTACGTCCCCGGCTGTCGCGGGGCTTGCGCCCGGCATGCTGGCCATAGTCCGCTCTGCCACAGCACTCGCGCCGTCGAATCAGTCTGCGACGAACGCATCGGAGTCCCTGAACAGGCCGCCGCTTCCCACGGAATTGAACGGCGTCTCACTGGAGATAAACGGCGCTGCCGCGGGGCTCTACTTTGTCAGCCCCGGAGAGATTCAGTTCGTAGTACCGCCTGGACTGCCCGCCACGGCTATCACCACCACCTATCCTGTCGTCATCAACAATAACGGCAGCGTGATACGCAGCACCGTGCAGATTCTGCCCGCGCAGCCGGACATATTTACCAGCACGCAGGGGCCGGGCGGCCGCGCCTTCGTCTTCAACGTCACGAACCCGCTCGTCGAGACGGCAGAGCCGTTCACGGTCACGACAACGTACCTGAACGCGCAGGGACAGGTTGTGACGGAGCCCACGAAGCTTCGCATAGTCCTGACGGGCGTGCGCGGCGTCACGAAATCACAGGTGAGCGTTCGCATAGGAACGACTGACCTGACGGGCGCTGCGATTTTGACGGACGCGCTGCCGAGGGATTTGCCCGGCTTTTATCAGATAGATGTGCAGTTGCCAGCGTCTCTGGCAGGGGCGGGCGATGTGCCTATAATCGTGACGGTCACGATTAACGGACAGGTTTTAACCAGCCGCCCGGCAGACACGGCACCGCGCATTACCATCAACTAGCCGCAAGAAGTCATTAGATGGGGCGGTCGGAAGCTCATGAGTAAGAGCCTCTGGCCGCCCCTTTGATTTTTCCTTAAGCGCCTATGCGTATAGGTATTGACGCAATCCCGCTCGTTTCGCTGAGAACCGGCATAGGCCATTACACTTTCGAGCTTGCACGCGCGCACGCGCACCTTTCCCCGTCAGACCGCTTTGAGCTAATCTCGCCGCTTCCGCTTTTGGATTCCATCACAGATGAGATAGATCAACCGAACCTTCGCAGCGTGCGGCCAGGGCTGAACGCATTATTGCGCCCCTGGTGGGCCGTACGCCTTCCGCTCTACATAAGGCAAGCGGGGCTGGACGTTTTTCACGGTACGAACTTCGACGTGCCGCTCTGGAACGGGTGCGCGACCGTCCTCACCATTCACGACCTCTCTTTATTCCTCTATCGAGAGACGCACGAGAGGCGGCTTGTCAGGCGAGCGCGACGCCGCATGCCCCTGATGGCGCGCACAGCCCACATGATTATCACGCCGTCAGAGAGCGTCAAAAGCGAGCTTTGCGACCTCTTCCGCGTCAGCCCCGACAGAGTCGTGGCCATACCGGAAGCCGCGCGCTCGTGCTTCAAGCCGGTGACGGAGCAGGAGGCCGCGCAGGTCAGACGAGAGCTGGGGATAGAGGACGAGTTTATACTCTTCGTAGGGACGATAGAGCCCCGTAAAAATCTGATGACTTTGACGCGGGCCTTTGCTGAAGTCCTGCGCTCCACCCCTGTTCGGCCCCAACTGGTTATAGCGGGAAAGAAGGGATGGCTCACGGAAGAGCTTTTCTCTTACGTCAATGGGATGGAGGCGAGCGAACGCGTGCGCTTCCCGGGCTACGTCCCGGACGAGGCTCTCTCGGCTCTCTACTCCTCCTGCAAGGCTTGCGTCTACCCTTCGCTTTACGAGGGCTTCGGGCTTCCGACGCTGGAAGCCATGGCCTGCGGCGCTCCCGTCATCACCAGCCGCACTCCCGCCCTGATGGAGACCGTTGGCGACGCCGCGCTACTGGTTGACCCGCACGACGCGCAGGCCCTGGCCGGAGCCATCACCGGGCTGCTTCTGAGCGACGATGCTCGCACGGAGCTATCTTCAAAGGGTCTGCGGCGCGCGGCACAGTTTTCATGGGAGAAGACCGCGCGCCTGACGCTGGAAGTTTACCGGGAGGCGATTAACAGGAGAGCGGGCACTCAATCCCGCCGGTAGCCGCTACTGACCTGTAAGAAGAAGGGGCCGGGATGATTAATCATCCCGGCCCCTTTTGAGCTTAAATTGTAGCTTCTGACTTAGAAGCGCTCGCGGTACTCTACCGAGTAGACGAAGCCGAAGATTAAGTGCCTGTAATCTCCGGGCGCTATGCCTGCGCTCGGTCTGCCGTTCTGTAACACGTCCACCCAGTCAGTCCATCCGGCCTGGTCGGGGTCGCGTCTCAGATAACCGAAGTACTGCATGGTGACGAATCCACGGTAGAAGAATTTGTCCCAAACTTCCTGTGTCTCTATGAAGGCGCGTAGCGTTTGGGAGGCTGTTTTCTGCCCCGTCTGCATCTGGCTGATTAAGGTCTGTTTCGACGCCAGCGAATTGATGCCCGCCGTCTGCATCAGCTTCTCTACGAAGGCGCTCGCGTTGGCAGGCTGTGTCAGCGCCCCGTACTTGGTGTTAAATTCCGGGCGCGCCATGAACTCGTTCACAAAGGCGTTCTTCTTTGCTTCCAGCTCTGCTCCCTCTTGCAGGGCGTTGAGCGGGCGCGTGTCGGCTTTCCACTCTACAAATTTAGGAAGACGGCCCAATGCGGCTTCGTAGAAGCGATAGACGAACTGACCCTTTCCGCTAAACTCCGGCGAGCGAAAGAAGCCCGAAGAGACGTGTATCCGGTCGCAGGCAGGGTCTGCGCCGAGGCCGCCCTGATAGGTACACTTGTTCAGAACCGAAAGCCAGTCGTTGTAACCCGCCTGGTCAGGCTGGCGACCCAGAAAGTCTATGTACTGCTGGTAAACGAAATAATCATTGTCCGAGAAGCTCATCACCTGATTGGTTCCGGGACGCAGGCGCAACGGCTTGACCTTTATGTCGCCGTAATAAAGCTCGGACGGTAGATTAGGGTCTTCCGTCACAATCCTGAGCGTCGGCGCACTCTGGGTCTGGCCGAGTACACTGCCGGCGGTTATTAAAATTGCAAGAAAAACTACAGCGAATTTCATCTTTATCGCTCCAAATTTTGAAATCCAGCAGGAGATCAAAGTATAAGGCAAGGAGTTGGTCTGAGAGCGGGGCTTTGGCCGCGTTAATGCAGCCACTAGCAATATAGCTTAACTGTAATCCGGGTGTCAACATAGGTTAAAAACGGCTTAAACGCCCGTTTCAGGCGCTCAGGGACGCTGCAAGATAATCCATCCGTTCTCTTCAAAAATCTTCCTGTAGCCCTTCGCCTGCTGAGCGTCCAGGTACTCTTTTACCTCTCGAAAGCCGGGGTAAGGGAAGGTGCCCAGCTGCTCGCAGGCTATGATGTAATCTGCTTCGGGGATGGTCACTAAATTATAAGCCAGCAGGAAGATGTGCCGCCTGTGCGCCAGGTGCGGAACTATAGGGGCCTGCGCCGCCACGGAAGCCTCTGGCGGAATCATGGCGACCGCGCGGCGGCCCGTAATATCGCTCTGGCTGAGCTGCCAGTATCGCGCGTCCGTCAAATTCCATAGGGGCTGGCCCAGAAGCAGGTACAGGTTGAGCAGCAGTATTATGCTCCCGCACAGTATGCCTATGACGCTCTTTAACCTCTCCGCGCGTGCCGATCTTATAAGCCTTGCCAGCCCGTCCGCGGATGCCATGGCCAGAACCGGCGCTATGACCGCGCTGTAATGGTAGTTCATAGACCAGTAGTTCGGCTGACCCGACAGAAAGCGTTCGGCCAGGAGCGGAATCATCACTATGAATAGCGGAGAGAGGAAGGCCAGACAGAGGAATGGATAAAATGTGTACCAGTAGGAGCGAAGCTTGGCTGCAGGTGAAAACAGCACCTCTAAGACGAGCAGGGGGTTTTTCACGATAGCTTTTATGGCGGTGGGAAAGTCCGGGCCGAATTGAATGTACGTCCAGTAGTGATAAGCGCCCCCGCCCCTGAAGTACGGCATTAAGAGCCCCATCACAAAGATGAGCCACAGCAGGCTTGTGATGAGGCTGATCAGCCCGCGCCTGAACTCTCTCAGGGTGATTAAGTATATGCCGAAGAACGCTACCGTGATGGAGAGGTTCTCTTTCGTCAAAAGCAGCAGGCCCGCGCAAGCGAAGTACCAGTTCCACCTCTTCTCATCTATGAAATAGATACAGAAGGCCACGAGCGGGACGGCGAGGGCGACTTCATGAAAGTCGAACTCTACGGCCTGCTGAACTCCCCAGAAGATCGTGTAAGAGAGCGCCAGGAGCGATGCGGGCCACCTCCCCAGGCGCTTCTCCGCAAATAAGAAGATTGGTAAAACTGCCAGGGCGAAGAGAAACCCCTGAGCGACGAGCAGCGATTCCACGCGGTCTGTCAGCCAGTAAAGCGGGGCTAGAGAGATAAGTATCGGGTGAAAGTGGTCTCCGAGCGCGTGCTCGTTCAGGAGGTTGGCGCGCATGGTCATGTAGGGCGGCTCAAACCTGCTGTAGAGCCATATCATCTGGTCGAAGATCCCCAGGTCAAACGCGCCGGAAGAGAAATGCCGGTGACGAAGAATCGAGAGCGATGAATAGGCTGCGGTCGCCGGCAGCATAATCGCGAGCGGAAGCCATCTGCGCCCGGGCGCTTCGGCGAGATTGGATTTGACTGAAAAGCCCTTCCTACGCATTATCTCTAGAGCCTCTGGCAATCTATGGCTGTCCTTAAAGTCCAGTTCTGCAAAATCAAATTTTAATAGACACCCGATGATGAATGATAAAGAGTACCTAAAAAAGGGGCGTCATAAAAGCGCGGCTCTGCTTGAGTGGCTTGCGGCTCTGATGGTAGGCGCATTCGGACTCTGGCGTCTTCATATAGCTCAATTCTCTTCGGGCTTCGACACTTTCCCGGCCGACAGGGGCGATGGCCGCCTTGTCACCTATCTGTGCGAGCATTGGTATCAGGTCTTTCAGAACAGGGCGGCGTCGCGCTCGCCCGCCATGTTCTATCCCACGCAGGGGGCGCTCGGGTACGCAGACATGTTCGTAGGCTACGCAGTGCCTTTCTCAATCCTGCGCGCGGCGGGCCTGGACATCTTCACTTCGCTTGAGCTTGTCGTCATTCTCTTCAACTATCTGGCCTACGTTATCTGCTTCATACTCCTGTACAGGATATTGCGCCTGGGGATAGTGGCCTCCTGCGCGGGCGCTTTCTTCTTCGCCTTCAACAGCCCGAAGCTGGTGCAGATGGGACACCTGCAACTACAGGTCGTGCTCTTTCTGCCCCTGAGCCTCATCTTTGTCCTAATGTTCGTGCAGAGACGAGAGACCATCTCGCAACTGAGGGCGTTCGCTCTGCTGGCGCTGGCCGCAACCTCCTTAAGCATACAGTTGATGTCGGGCTATTATCCCGGCTGGTTCTTCATCTTCTGGGGCTCTCTCTTTCTGGCCTTAAGCCTTATGGTCAGGCGTACGCGCGACTTCATCCTCTCAATCGTCAGGGGATTCTGGCGGGCGCTCATGGGGGCCGCGCTTCTCTTCATAGTCGAGATGATTCCTTTCCTGATGGTTTACATACCAGTGGTGAGAGAGCTTGGCTGGCGGCCATACGAGTCGGTGAAGGAGCTGCTTCCGGTTCCGAAGGCGCTTCTTCTGATGGGCAATGCCAATTACGTCTGGGGAGATTTGTCCGCGAAGGTCATGCAGGCTTACAAGCTCCACCCGGAGCTGCAGATAGGAATCGGGCTCGTGCCTTCGCTCGCCTGGCTCGGGCTGACTGCGGCCGCCATCCTCTTCATGGTGAGACTGAGAAAGGCTGCCGCGGCCCAGAAGGAAGCGGCAGCCGCGCGGCCCGGTTCCAAGCTGCTCTGGCTGAGCCTGCTCATCCTCTCCGTCAGCCTCTTCTATCTAATCGGCATGAAGTTCTGGGGTGACCTTTCGGCGTGGCGCCTGGTCTTCAGCTT
>DASVVZ010000069.1:0-1908 GCA_036389875.1 Pyrinomonadaceae bacterium | reverse complement strand
AGATGCCTGCGCTCTGCGGGTAGCGTTCGGCTATGGCCAGGTAATGAAGACGCGCGGCGTTGAAATCCCGGTTGAAGTTGTAGATGGAAGCGCGCCTCAGATGCTCGCTCTCCGAAAGCTGCGGCGCGGCCGTCTCTGTTGCGCCGTCCAGATTGTCCAGACCCCTTACCGCAGCCAGAGCGTAATCATCCGGGCGGCTTGCGTCAGGCATCTCCGCTATGAGCTTGTTGAAGAGGTCACGGGCGGCGTCCTGCTGGCGGCTCTTCAGGTAAGCTTGGCCTATTAGAGAAAGGGCTTCGCGCGCGGTCGTGAGATTTTTTGTGTCTGACGAGCGCGGCCGTAAGAGTTGTATGGCCGTGCTGTAATCGCCGCTCTCATAGAAGCTTTCGGCAAGCCTCGCTTCGGCAGCTTCGCGCAGCAGGCTCGCTGGCGCAGTCGCAAGCAGCTGGCGCAACTGCTCTCGCTCAAGCACAAGGTTTCCAGTCGAGCGCGCTAGCTGCGACAGGTGCCAGAGCGCGTATTCCGCCAGCAGGGAGTTGCGCGCCACAAGCTTCTGGTAAGCTGCGGCTGCGCCCGCCGCATCTCCGCGCCGCTCGGAAAGGCGCCCCAGAAGATAGTCGTAATTGTTGAGCGCGAACTGTGCCGGGTCTGCGGCCGCAAGACGGCGCAACTCATTCAAAGCGGCTACTTCATCGCCGCCGTCCATGCTGGCGCGTATGCGCTCGTGCCGCTCGCGCACGCTCTGGGCCTGTGCGACCTGCGCCGCGACTGAAAAATGAAGTGCGGCAAGCAGTACCGCGAAGCTCAATCTCCGAAAAATTATAATCGTCATTAGTTTGTCTGGTAGCGCGTCCCGCAGAACGGGCATTGTAGCAGGCTCTTGACGCCGCTTAAGGGAATGACGGGGATGAAGAAGAAGACCGTGATAAAGCGCATCCCGCTTTTGGTCAGAAACGGCGCAGCCGCGCCGCAATTACTGCAACGCATGGGCTGCGGGCTCTGTCCCGAGCCCCATGTGAAAAAACGCGTGCCGATGATAAGGAAAAACATCCGTGCTCCCCTATTAGAGATTTACAAATTGGGGTTGATGATAAGGCTTTATGGCTTCGCCAGGCAAAAGGCCGCGAGTCGAATCCGTCCGGTGCGCTATCGTCAAAACGCCCGTCTCCCGCCGAAGGCGCAAAGTGTGCTAGGATTCGGAGCGAACCCATTATGAACACTATTCTGAAAGAAGAGAGCCGCGCAGAGATTCTGGACGGGGCGCGCGTGGCGGATGAGATTAAGCGCGAAGTCGCGGAAGACGTAGCGCTGATGGAGAGAGCGCACGGAGTGCGACCCTGCCTTGCGGTCGTGCAGGTAGGCGACGACACGGCCTCCAGCGTTTACGTAGGAAGCAAGGTGCGAACCTCACAGGAGCTTGGCCTGCTGTCGGAGCGTCACGCCCTGAGGGCAGAGACTTCTACGGAAGAGCTTCTGGCGGTTGTGCGCCAGCTGAATGAGCGTGGGGATGTGGACGGGATACTGGTTCAACTGCCCCTGCCGAAGGGCATGGAAGAGCAGCGAGTGCTTGAGGCGATTGACCCTGCGAAGGATGTTGACGGATTTCATCCGGTCAACGTCGGACGCCTGTCGTTGGGGCAGCCCGTACTTGCGCCCTGCACGCCAGCCGGAATCATAGAACTCATGGAGCGCACGAACGTCCCCATAGGCGGCTCTCACGCCGTGGTGGTCGGGCGCAGCCAGATCGTGGGTCGTCCGGTCGCGCAGCTTCTGCTTCAGCGCGACGCTACCGTTACCATCTGCCATTCGAAGACGCGGAATCTCCCGGAAATCACCAGACAGGGGGACATACTGGTAGCGGCCATAGGGCGGCCCGGCTTCATTCGCGGCGAGCACATAAAGAAAGGC
>DASVVZ010000068.1:0-3638 GCA_036389875.1 Pyrinomonadaceae bacterium | reverse complement strand
CAGGGCTACGGGCGGCAAGCCGTGCTCTTTGAGGCACGCTTCAATCTCCGCAGGCTGCTCGGCTATGTGCATGTGAACGGGATACTCGCCACGCTCAGCATAAAGAAAACAGTCGCGCAGGTAATTCAGAGGCACGGCGCGCACGCTATGCGGAGCGAGGCCGACCCATGCGCCGCCAGCCTCTTCTTTATCCGCCCACGCTTTCAAAAGCTCCGCGTGTTCGAGAAAGCTTTCAGGGTCTAGCTCAATGAAGCGCGCCTGTTTCGGGTTCGGCTCCGCATTGAAGCCGGAGCGCGCGTAAGCCACGCGCAGCAAACATATCTTCAGCCCCACGTCGCGCGCCGCCGCTATGACCGTTTTCGATAGAAGGTTCGGGTCGTCGTAGGGCTTGCCTTCTGGCGCGTGATGTATGTAGTGAAACTCTCCCACGGCCGTGATGCCGCCGAGAGTCATCTCAAGAAAGGTCATGCGCGAGGCGTCGTAGAGGTCTTCGGGCGAAAGACGAGTCGCAGCCGAGTACATCATCTCGCGCCAGGTCCAGAAGTCGTCGCTTCCGTTTCCGGTTCGATACTCCGTGCGGCCGCGTATGACGCGCTGGAAGGCGTGCGAGTGCGCGTTGACCAGCCCCGGAAGGGCCGCGCGGCCCTTCAAGCGAAGGGCGCTTCCCTCAACTTCGCTCGCCTTACCGATACGCCTGATGCGGCCCGCCCCGTCACAGGCAATCGCCAGCCCGCTCTCGAAGCGCCCGCCCGTGTAAACCAGGTCGGGCAGCCACACAAGCTCTATATTATCCTGCTCCATACCAAAACAATTAGAATCCGTTTGAGAAATCTCTATACGCGTATGAAGTGATAATAGCCGATGCGCTTCGGCGCTGGGAAATCACCGGGGAAGTGAAGTCGCGCTCCGGCGGCGGAAATGAAGAGATTCGGCCCTTCTACGCTTTTACCCCTTTCTCCTTTTCGAAGAACTTTCGTGACGTTTTGGTGAGCAGCATTGAGGCATCCTGTGGCATCTAAAGCCAGATGAGTTTATCCACATCGGACATCAAAACTTACGCGAGGTTTGCGCGCCAGCACGCGCGCCGCTTTCTGGGAGAGCGTGTACGAGAGGCGGGAACGCCTGTTCCTGCTGCCCGGCATAAGCCGGAGCCGGCAGGCTGGAGCAATGACCGCTTGACGGTCGCGTGGCTGGGCCACGCAACGGTTCTGATAAATTTTTACGGCACCTGGCTCCTGACAGACCCTGTCCTGCGCTCACGCATAGGCGTGCGCGTGGCCGGCGTCACCATAGGCCCGCGCCGATTGATTCTTCCGGCTCTGAGCGTCAGGGAGTTGCCGTCCCTTGACGCGGTGCTCGTCTCTCATTCGCACATGGATCATTGCGACATGGCTACGCTCAAGCGCCTGCCGCGCTCGACGCATGCCGTTGTCCAGAAGCACAACCGCGACCTTGTGCGTCGCTTTCATCGTGTAGACGACCTGGCCTGGGGAGAATCCGTAGAGGTGAACGGCGCTCGCATAGAGGCCATAGAGGTCAATCACTGGGGGGCGCGTCGCCTGACGGACAAGCACAGGGGCTACGGCGGGTTTTTGGTGGAGAAGGATGGACACGCGCTCGTCTTCGGCGGCGACACGGCCTACACGCACGCCTTTGCCTCTTTGCGCCGCCGCGCTTCGATAGACCTGGCCATCATGCCCGTAGGCGCGTACGATCCCTGGATTTACGCGCACGCCAACCCTGAACAGTCTTGGTCTATGGCGCGCGAGATGGATGCAACATATATACTGCCGATGCATCACTCCACGTTCCGGCTGAGCCGCGAGCCGGCGGGAGAGCCAATCGAGCGACTGGAAAAGATTGCCGGACGCGAAAGCTGGCGCA
This sequence comes from Pyrinomonadaceae bacterium, assembly GCA_036389875.1. Classification (GTDB taxonomy): domain Bacteria; phylum Acidobacteriota; class Blastocatellia; order Pyrinomonadales; family Pyrinomonadaceae; genus JACVRN01. The sequence goes on along the minus strand of DASVVZ010000068.1, from coordinate 1,754 downwards.
TAGCGCTGCGCGAGCCGGGCGAGACCTGGGTTCTTCCCGAAATGCAGGACGCGCTTCGCGAAGAGGACGCGCCAGAACTGGCGGCTTCCACGAAATAGGGACGCAAGCTTCTTTAATTGCCGAACTGGCAACAAACGGAAAGCCGGAAACATCTGAAGATTTAAATTTCATGACGCCCGTATACTATATTCTCGGTTGTTGGGAACGGGTGTCTCTTAACTTTTTTCAGGCTGGAACAATCTGTATATGAAACGTTTTCTCTTTTCGATCACTGCGGCCGCGCTCTTCGCGTGTCTGTTTGCCTGGACGCCGCGCGCCGGTTTAGCCCAGCAACAAACGACTCAGCCCGCTCAGACGGCTCCCGCCTCCAATAATGGGCCGGTAGATGTCCCGCGCATCATCAGCGCCGTCGCGGCCAAGGAGACCGAGTTCCGGCAGGCGCTCAGCAACTATGCCTTCACGCGCGACGTGACCATACAATCCATAGGCATGGGCGGAGAGGCCAAGGGCGAATACCGCCGCGTCTCAAGCTTTGTCTTTGATGACAGCGGCAACCGTTTCGAGAGGATCACCTTCTTCCCCCTGCCGACGCTGACAGACCTGATGATTACGCAGGCAGATCTGGACGACCTGGGCGGCATACAGCCCTTCGCGCTTGAAGCCTCGAAGATAAACCTTTACGACTTCAAATATGTCGGCAAAGAGCGCATAGACGAGCTTAACCTTTACGTCTTCGACGTTCAGCCCAAAGTCACGCCCGACCCGAAGAAGACGAAGGACAGATTCTTTATTGGGCGCATCTGGGTCGATGATAAAGATTTGCAGATAGTGAAGGTGCGCGGTAAGGCGACACCGGAGACCAAGGAAGCGCGTTTCCCAATCTTCGAGACCTACCGCGAGCAGGTAGACGGGCGCTACTGGTTCCCGACCTACACTTACGCGGACGACGAGCTGCAATTCAAAAACGGCTCGATACGCATGCGCATGGCCGTGCGCTACACTAATTACAAGAAGTTCGGAAGCACCGTCATCATCAAGGACGTCGACCCGGACGAAAAAGAGCCAAACTAAATTTATAAGACGAAGGCAGAAAGGCAAAAGTTAAGAAGAAGGGCCCGGGGCTTCTCTTTCTTAACTTTTGCCTTTTTACGAGGGGAGCGCCATGAGAGAGAACGGGCCGTGGAAAATCAAATCGAGCGCCGCTAAGTACAAGAGCGAGCTGATAGACGTTTACGAGGACGAGGTCATTAAGCCCAACGGCGAGCCCAGCACTTACTCGACCGTTCGCGTCAAGGCGGGGGTCTCCGTGCTGCCGGTGGATGATGACGGCTTCGTCTATCTGGCGAGAGACTTTCGCTACGCTATAGGGCGCGAGTGCGTAGAGGCGGTCGCGGGCGCAATCGACGAAGGCGAGGAGAGGGAAGATGCCGCGCGCCGCGAGCTGAAAGAAGAACTAGGGATAGAAGCTGCGGACGTTGTGGAGCTGGGCCTCGTTGACCCTATGCCCTCGCTGGTCGATTCTCCGTCCTACCTCTTTCTGGCAAAGGGCCGGCTCAAGTTCAAGGAGAAGGAGCTTGAAGGCGGTGAGAATATCAAAACCGTTAAAGTAAAACTCTCCGAAGCCGTCCGCATGGTCATGCGGGGCGACATCACACACGGCTCTAGCTGCGTCGTGATTCTGCGTGCGAACGATTACCTGAATAGGGGATAGGGGATGGAGGTTGGGGATGGTAAAAGAAAGAGAACTGGATTCT
>DASVVZ010000067.1:0-3492 GCA_036389875.1 Pyrinomonadaceae bacterium | reverse complement strand
CGAAGGGCGAAAGCTCCGCCACGGTCGCCTGCGCGACTCTCTGAATCGAGCCGAAGTTCCTCAGGAGTCTGGTGCGGCGCTTCTCGCCCACGCCGGGAATCGCCGTCAGCTCCGAGGTAAAATCCCTGAGCTCTCTTCGCTTGCGGTGATAGGAGACGGCCGTGCGGTGCGTCTCGTCCCTTATCATCTGTATGTAGCGGAGCACGGGCGAATGCGAATCCAGAAAGACGGGCTCGTGCTCTCTTCCCTTTATCAATATATGGGAGACTTCGTTGTGCCTGCGCGGGGGCTTGACGACTCCAATCATAGGGATGGCTTCCAGCTCAAGCTCGCGCATGGCCGCGGCGGCGGCGTTGAGCTGCCCCTTGCCGCCGTCAATCATCACTAAATCCGGCAGGGGCTTCTGCTCCTCAAGCTGGCGGCGGTAACGACGAAACACGGCCTCGTGCATGGAGGCAGTGTCGTTCGCGCCCTCGACCGTCTTGATTCTGAAGCGGCGATATTCGGCGCGATTCATCTTGCCGTTTTCAAAGACGACCATCCCGGCCACGTTCTCCGCCCCTGAGATGTGAGAGATGTCGAAGGACTCTATGCGAGCCGGAAAGCGCGGCAATTCCAGCACCTCCTGTAACTCTTCCAGCACGCGCTCCATGTCGGGCTTGAGGACGCGGAAGCGCTGCTCGAAGGCGAGCTTGGCGTTCTTTTCCACCAGGTCAATGAGGTCTCGCTTCTCGCCCCGCTTAGGGTCCAGTATTCGCACTCTACGCCCGCGCCGCTCGCTCAGGGCCGCTTCCAGCACCTCTCTATCCGTGAAATCCACGGGCACGTGAATCTCTCGCGGCACGTAATCCGTAGAGTAATACTGAGCCAGGACTTCGCTCAAAAAACCGGAAGCGTCGAAATCATCTTCCGCCAAATCTTCCCAGAAGAATTCGCGGCGGCCCACGACCTTCCCCTCTCTCATCGTGAAGAGCTGAAGAGCCAGCCGCGCGCCTTCACGATAAAAGCCGAAGATGTCAACGTCGCGCTCCGGACTCGTAGCCATCTTCTGCTGCTCTGCGAGCGCCAGCACGGTCTTCCTCAAGTCCCTGTACTTGGCCGCCATCTCGTAGCGCATCTCTTCGGACGCGCTCGCCATGCGCTCTTCCAGCGTGTCGGCCAGCTCCCTGTTCTTTCCCTCAAGCAGCAGCCGCACGTCGCGCACGGCCTCAGAGTATTCCGCAGGCGTGCAGAGGCCCTTGACGCACGGCCCCAGACAGCGCTTGATGTGATATTCAAGACAGGGCCGTGGGAGTTTACCGTCAATCTCTATGTCGCAGGTGCGAAGCTGAAAGGTGCGGTTGATTAAATCGATCGTGCGGCGCGCCAGCGATGCCGGAAGGAACGGGCCGAAATAGAGCGCGCCGTCGCGCTGAATCTTGCGGGTTATCATCACGCGCGGGAAAGGCTCGTTGATGGTCAGCTTCAGGTGCGGGTACTGCTTGTCGTCCTTCAGGAGCACGTTGTAGCGCGGCTTGTGCTGCTTGATGAGGTTGGATTCAAGCACGAGCGCCTCTACCTCGTTGTCCGTGATGATGAACTCAAGGTCGCGTATGCGGCGTACAAGCTCGCGGGTCTTGCGGTCGTGGCCTCGCCCCGACTGAAAATATGAGCGCACGCGATTGCGCAGGTTCTTGGCCTTGCCGACGTAGATAATCTTGCCCGCTTCGTCCTTGTGCAGGTAGACGCCGGGCTCGGTCGGCAGGTTTTGAAGTTTTTCTTCCAGAGTCACAATCGTTCCAGCGCACTTTTCCGTTGCCAAGTTTCGGGGGATTTGTTTCTATTCTAGCCGATCGACGCGGGCGGAGGAAAACCGGCGGTGCATTTTCCCTTCAACTTTTCGGACGCAAGAGAGTTCGACGCCGTTGGCTTCGGGCTCAATGCGGTTGACCATCTGGTGGTCGTTCCTGAATATCCGGCCTTCAATTCGAAGATTCACCTGCACGAGCACATACAGGCGGCCGGCGGGCAGACGGCCACGGCCATGGTCACGTTGCAGCGCCTCGGGCTTGAGACGGCTTACGCCGGGCGCTTCGGCTCGGACGCGGAAGGCAGCTTCGGCCTCGCCTCTCTGAAGGCCGAAGGCGTCGATACGGAGTTCGCGGAAGTCGTCGAAGGGGCGCGCAATCAGATAGCCTTCATCATCATAGATTCCAGAAACGGCGAGCGCACGATTATCTGGGACAGGGATGAACGGCTCTCTTACAGGCGAGAAGAGGCCCCGGTTCAGCTTGCCACGCGCGGCCGTGTGCTGCACCTGGACGCGCACGACCCGCCGGCCTGTGCCGAGATGGCCCGCGCGGCCCGCGCCGCGAGCACAATCGTCTCGGCAGATATAGACAACATCTACGAAGGCCTGCCGGAGCTGCTGCCGCTCATAGACATCCTCATCTCCTCTACGGAGTTCCCGGAGCGTCTGACCGGCATACGGGACGAGCGCGCGGCGCTCGTTGAGATAAAGGCGCGCTACGGCTCCGCCATAGTCGGCATGACTCTGGGGACGCGCGGCGCGCTTATACTCTGCGAGGGACAGTTCTTTGAATCGGTGGCTTACCGTGTGCCCGACGCCTGCCGCGACACCACGGGCGCGGGCGACGCCTTTCACGGCGGCTTTCTCTACGGCCTGTTGCGCGGGCTGGACGTGGAGACGACGCTCAAGTTAGCCAACGCGACGGCGGCGCTGAAATGCAGAAGCCTCGGCGCACGCACGAGCCTCCCGACCCGCGGCGAGCTGCACGAGTTTTTGGGTCAAGCGGTTGAGTTGAGCCGGGAATAACTGTCTTTATCTTCGCAGGCGCTTCTCGAAGAGTGAAAGGACGCGCCGCCACGCATCCTCTGCCGCCGCAGGATTATAGACATCCTTGCGCGTGTCGTTGAAGAAGGCGTGGTCTGCGTCGTAAGAGACCACTTCTACGGGCAGGTTGTATTTGCGTGCGGCCTCCTTTAATCCTTCCACCTTCTCGGGCGTAATCCACTGGTCGCGCTCGCCTGCTATGAAGAGCGTGGGAACCTTCAGGCGCGAGAGCGTCTCTTCGTCTGGAATATCGCCGTAGAAGGGGGCCGCCGCGTCCAGCTCGCTCAGCTCACACGCCGCGCGAAGCGCGAAGGTTCCGCCCATGCAGTAGCCTGTGATGCCTATGTGGCTGACGTTATAGCTTCTCTTCGTCTCTTCTACGGCGCTTCTAATCAAGGCCATGCCGTCTTCCACATCAAGCGCGTGCATCAGCTTCGAAGCCTCGCCGGAATCCTTTGTCACCGTGCCGCGATAAAGGTCGGGCGCGACACAAATGTAGCCTTCGGCGGCGTAGCGCCTTGCTATGTCGTGTATGTGCTCGTTGACGCCCCACCACTCCTGAATCAGAAGCACCGCGGCGGCAGACGACGCGGGTTCGGGAAGAGTGACAAACCCCTTGGCCAATCCTGCCTGCGTTCTCAATGCAAGCGTATCTGTTT
>DASVVZ010000066.1:0-12460 GCA_036389875.1 Pyrinomonadaceae bacterium | reverse complement strand
GCGCTATGTCCGAGATGAAGTGCTTTCCGGCGCGGCTTGCCTGCACGGCCTCCTTCACCAGCCGCTTCAGGCCGGAGGCTTCAACGTCCGCCCATTCATCGGCATAGCTTACCTGCGCCGGGCCTGTGCTGGCAGCCGCAGGAGGCACCGGCCGCCGCATTCTGCCCTTCACCTTTTTAGCCACCAGCTTCCCGAAATAAGGAAACACCTGAAGCCTGCTCAGGTAGAAATGGTTGGTGGGGACGCAGATGATCGGCTCCGGCTTGGATGAGACGCGCCGCGCGTCCGTCATCTCAGGATAGTACGGCAGAAAGCTCTCCTCGCAATGCGTGTAATCCAGCCGCACGTTCTTCGTATCGTAGCGCACGCCGCCCACTATGCTGATGTCAAGCTGTATGCCCAGCTCTACCAGCTGGCTCAGGATATGTTTTGAAGGCGCTATGCACCACGCGCCGGAGCGGAACGAGACGGCGCGGTAATCCGCGTCAACGCCGCGAAGAAGATTTTCCAGATAGTCGCGCCCGTCGCGCATCATCTCGAAGGCCTTCTCGGGCTCGTGATTCAGTATGTTCCAGTCCGCGCCGAGCCGCCAGCGGCCATTCTCGTAAACCGCGTCGCGCCACTGCGGATGAATGTGAAGCTGCACGTCGTGGCCCTCAGAGTAAATCTCAAGCAGAATCGCGTCCCACTCATCGGCAAGCTCCTTCAGCTCCGGGTGCTCGCGCTCGAATTTTCTGAAGGTCAACTGCTGCATGACCTCGGCGTTGAAGGAGCCGCGCACGTTGTAGCGGTTGAAGATTCGTACAAGCTCGCGCATGGGCTCGAACTGTATGCGGCGCGGGTCGCCCGCGCCGTTTCCGCGCAGCTCCCAATCGTCCACGAACGCCAGATAAATTGTCGGCTTCCCCTTCATCACAATCTCAACAGGTCGCCCGGACTCTACACTTGCGGGCGCAAGGTTTTAATCAGCTCTAGCTTCTCCCCTACAGCTTCATGCGCGCAGACCGGAACGAGCGCCCACCGGGCGTTCAGAGGAAGAGACGCGCGCACAGTCCAACAGGCCGAGAGGCTGGGGCTCTTCGCGCCGTAATCCGTGGAACTGAAAAGGTCTTCAAGCAGCGGCTCCGAGTCCGTCTTGAGCGGCGCTATCAGGAGCCTTGCGCCGCTCTTCTCGTCAAGAGCCTCTATCATCCCGTCACGCGCATGCGCCTTGAGCCCCGGCGCAAGATGAAAGCGAAAGCGAAAGTCGTGCGCGCCCGCACCATTGAACTCGTCCTCAACCAGCCAGAGCCTTTCGCGCTTGTCGAACTTTACGCTGCGCGTGCAGGTCACCGGCTCACGCAGCCGCGCATAGCCTCTGTGCTCAGCTTTAATGAAATCAAAGTCCCGCGCCGTCTTCCACTCCAGCACTCTCGGCTGCGCCTCGTTGCCCAGCACGAAAGGCGTCCTCATGTCCGTACTGTTCTGTTCTTCGCCGTCCACCTCTACGGTCGAATGATAGCGCGTCGAGCGAAAAAGATTCCTCTCTTCCAGATCGGCCGTGTAGACGTACGTGCCTGGGTCAATGATAAAGCTTGTGCCGCAGGCGCTCACCTCCAGGGCGAGCGCGTCGTTGTGCCCGTGGCTCCCGCGCCCGCGCGCGCCCACTCCGCTGGCGTTGAAGATAAGGTAGAGGTCGCGCTCGCGCATGACGTAAGTGCCCGCATGGGGGAAGCCGCGCGAGCCTTCCATTTCTTCGGCGCACTCTAAGGCTTCAAAGGCGCGTGCGCAATCTTCGCCGAGAATCCAGAAAAGCTCCTCCGGCGCGTTCCCCTTCATCTTAAAGCGCGGCTCGTTGAAGAGCGCAGCGCCTATAGCCAACAGAAAGGCGTGGTCGTTGGCAGCGCGGTGACGCATCGGCAGGACCCTGCCGCTATCCGTGTCGCCGATGAGCGGGGCCGTGCCTTCGGGCTTGAGATAGGCGCGCATGTAGTCGAACATCTGCCGCAGCTTCAGCCAGTAGCGCTCTTCAATCTCCACCTTATTCTCGCGGCAGAGTAGAAAAGAGTAAAGGAACAGCTCCAGCACCAGTCGATGATAACCCGTGGAGGCTTCAAAGTCCGCGCCGTCGGAGAGCACCTGCTTGTCCATCTCGCGCAGCATCTCTCTGAGTCCGAACCTGCGCCACTCGCGCGCATCTTCCATCTCGGGCAGCATCAAGCCCAGCCACAAAAGGCCCACCACATCCGACAGGTAATGATTGCTGGTGGCTATGTGCGAGAACTCAAGATTGCGGCGTATGTGCGCGCCGTGCTGGTGTAGAGTCGTGAGAAGCATCAGTAGCCGTGGGGCGGTCATCTCCCGCGAGTGGCGGAAAATCTCAAAGGCGGCCAGAAGGTTGACGGCACGAAGCGCCGCTTCCATGGCGCAAGACCAGTTGGCCCCAAGCCCCACAGGGTTCTGCTCGCGCCAGCTCTCCGCCTGTCGAAAGAACTCGCGCGCGAAACCCTCATCCCGCGTCAATCGGTAAGCGCGCGCCAGCGTCAGGAGCTGATTGAGCCGGTTCAGCTCCCACAGGACGCGCACGTCCGAGCCGTCGTTGCGAGAGAAGCTTACGTCCGAGTGAAACACCAGCGGCCACTCGTAGCCGGAAAGGGGGTCGCGCCGCCACTCTACGGGGTCGCCGAAACGCTTCTCGCCGAAACCCAGGAGCGGCCATGCGCTCTCGTCCGTGACGCGCGCGGCCTCTAGGATTAACCGCTTCGCCTCTTCATGAAAAAGGTGTTCGGGTTCGCCCGCAGCTCTTTCCGTCGTTTGACGAAAGCCTGGCAGAAAGAGCGGCTCGGAGCGATGACGGAAATGCTCAAGCAGCTCTTCTTCGCTCATGTCGCGGAAGGGAGGAAGAAGACGGGCAGGGGTTTTATCCAGCAGCTCCAGGCCCGCCCGCTCGCGGTCTCGCACGAGGGCGGCGCGGCTTCTGCGCACGACCTCGCGCGCCAGTGTCAGGGCATCGACTTCTCCGCGCAGTGCGCGTCGTATGCGAGGAATAATTGATAAAGGACCGGGGACGAGAGATGAGCCCTTTTTTTGTTCGCCCATTCGTCAAGCCTTTTCCAGGAGAGCTTCAAGGATTCGCGGCGCCGTGCGGCCATCCCAGAGCGGGGGCAGCCGCTTCTCGTCAACAGAGGCGCGGCGCGGCTCATCCAGCGCATCCTTTGCGGCGCGCACAATTCTGTCCGTGTCCGTTCCGACAATATGGTTGGTTCCCATCTCGACCGTCACGGGCCGCTCAGTGTTCTCGCGCAAGGTGAGACACGGAATCCCGAGCGCAGTGGTCTCTTCCTGTATCCCGCCCGAATCCGTCAGCACAAGACGCGCGCCGCTATAAAGCCGCAGGAAATCCAGATAGCCCAGCGGGTCTATGAGACGTAGAGAGTCGTTACGAGCGACTCTTTCATCAAAGCCGAAGTCACGAAGGCGTGCGCGCGTGCGCGGGTGTGCGGGAAAGATTACGGGCAGCCGCCCGGTTATCTCTTCGAGCGCGTCGAGTATGCGCCCGAACGTCTCGCGCCCGTCCACGTTCGACGGGCGATGAAGCGTGAGCACGCCGTAATCGGAACCGGCGACTGAAAGCTCTTCGCGCACGCGCGAGCTTTCGGCCCGCTTGAGATGCGCGAAAAGAGAGTCGATCATGACGTTGCCGACAAAGCGTATACGCGCCCGCGGGACGCCTTCCGCTAGAAGATTTCGGTCTGCGTCCTGCGAGGGCGTGAGCAGCAGGTCTGCCATCTGGTCTGTCAGGATGCGGTTTATCTCTTCCGGCATGGAGCGGTCCCGGCTGCGCAGGCCCGCTTCGACGTGCGCCACTCGCACGCCCAGTTTTACGGCAACGAGCGCGCAGGCCAGTGTGGAATTAACGTCGCCTACGACCAGCACCCAGTCGGGACGCTCCCGCATGATGACCGGCTCAAAACTGGCCATCACGGACGCCGTCTGCTCCGCATGCGTGCCGGAGCCCACGCCCAGATAAACGTCCGGCTCGGGTAAGCCCAGGTCTCGGAAGAAGGCTTCAGACATCTCCCTGTCGTAGTGCTGGCCCGTATGAACCAGAAGCGGCGCAAACACGGACGCGCGCCGCTTCATCTCTTCCACCACGGGCGCGGCCTTCATAAAGTTGGGGCGCGCGCCTACGACGTTGATGACTTTCAACATGGATAGCAAACAGCCGTCAGTCGACAGCAGTCAGTAAAAGCTTTTGGGCTGATAGCTGACTGCTGCTGACTGATTACTCATAGACGAATGATTCTGGCGCGGGACTTTCGCCGCAGCTCATTCGAGAGAGCGTTTCTGGTGTCGACGACGAGCTTGCATTGGGAAGTGACGCGCTCGTAATCTATGCCGCTATGGTCTGTGACGATGATGACGCAATCGCTGCCCGCAAGCTCTTCGTCCTTCAGCTCCACAGACCGCAGGGGCGCGCCGCTTCCTTCCGTGTGAGCGTCGTCGAAGCGCACCTCCGAGACGAACGGATCGTGATACGAGACATCTGCGCCCTTGGCGCGCAGCCGGTCAATGATGGAGAGGGCAGGGCTCTCTCTCACGTCGTTGACATCCTTTTTGTAGGCGACGCCGAGGAGCATCACGCGCGCACCATTGAGGGCCTTGCGGTCGTCGTTGAGGCCGTCTGCGACGAGCGTCACCACGTGGTCGGGCATTCTTGAATTCACCTCTTCGGCCAGGCCTATAAAGCGGGAATCGAAGCCGTGCTGGCGCGCTTTCCACGAGAGATAATGCGGGTCCAGCGGTATGCAGTGGCCGCCGATGCCGGGGCCGGGATAAAAGGGCATGAAGCCGAAGGGCTTGGTGGCGGCGGCGCGAATCACTTCCCAGGTGTCTATGCCCAGAGCGTAGCAGAGCCGCGCCATCTCGTTCGCCATCCCTATATTGACGGCGCGGAAAGTGTTCTCCAGAAGCTTCGCCGCCTCGGCCACGCGCGCGCTCGTGACGGAGTGAACCTGCGAGACAATCTGCGAGTACAGGTAGGCCGCGATTTCCGTAGAGTCGTCCGTGCAGCCGCCCACGACCTTCGGGATATTGTGCGTCTGGAACTGCGGGTTGCCGGGGTCGACGCGCTCGGGCGAGAAGGCCAGAAGAAAGCCTTCGTCGAGTTTCAGCCCCGTCTCTTCGAACATGGGCAGCAGGACTTCGTCCGTCGTGCCCGGATAGGTAGTGGATTCGAGTATGACCAGCTGGCCGCGCCTCAAGTTCTTCTTTATCTCTTCGGCGGCTGCCAGTATGTAGGTTATGTCCGGCTCTTTCGTCTTCCTCAAAGGCGTAGGCACGCAGATGATTATGGCGTCGCACTTGCTCAGATGAGAGAAATCCGTAGTGGCGTTCAGACGCCCTGCGCCGACCATCTCTTTTATCGCCGACGAGGAAACGTCGCCAATGTAAGAGCGGCCTTGATTGATGGCCTCGGCTTTGGCCCCGTCAACTTCAAAGCCCGTGGTGGGAAAGCCCTTGTGCGCGAACTCTACGGCGAGCGGCAGGCCCACATAGCCCAGGCCTATAACGCCCATGTGAGCGCGTTTGTCTGTAATCAGGTTTCTAATTTCGTCTTTAATCATCTTGCTTCTCGGTCTTTCAGGCGGTGTCTCTCTTATCAGGCGGGAATCCCCGGCTTGTTCAAGCAAATAAGACTAGGGGAGCGCGAAGCAGGCTGTCAAGCAGAGGGATAAGGCGAAAGCGTTGAAAAAAGTGAGGCCGCTACTGTCGCCGCGCGGTTTTGCCGTTTTAATTTCTCCTTGACAGGTTTCTGAAGAAAAGAGAATATCCACGCTGCTCATGCCAGATTCATACGTGTTCTTCAGGCCGTAAAGCTAGTGCCCGCGCCCCGGTGCCGGGCTCGAAAAAGCAGACTTTCCCGTCCGGGAATATTCGCCTACAGACACGCGTTTGCCATCAAAAAAAATTGAAAGGAATCCATCATGATAGACAAAAGAGGTAAGGTTAATGCGGCGCTGGCGCTCCTTATGCTGCTGACCGTAACCCTCGCCTGTTCTTCCTTAAAAAATCTTGGAAAGAACCCGACCGAAGAAGTTAACAAGCTTGTAGGTCAGGCAAAAGACGACCTCGAAGAGATTGACAAAATTGATGAAGAGGCCACCCAAAAACAGCGTGACCTGAACAAGGCCATGAACGACAAGAATGTCGACGAGGCCAAGCGTATTCTCGGCGAGCTGGTCACGGACATTGAAAAGGGACTGGAAAAGGGTAAGGATGCCGCCGACAAGGTCGAGCAGGCCTCAAAACTGGATGTCAACGCAAACTGCAAGGAATATCTCTCAGTCAAGGCGCAGGCTTTCCGCAAAGAGGTGGAGGCGTGGACGGCCATGCGCGACGCGGCCGTCATTGCGCGTGATAACTACACTGCTCAGGGACTCCCGGCCGACAAGCGCACCGAATACACCAACAAATATAATGAGTTCAAAAAGCTGAGGCAGGAGGCCAAAGACCTGCACAAGAAGGCTTCCGATATCGCACGCGCCAATCCGAACATGTGCAAGTAGTAAAAGCAGGGGATAGGGGAATGGAGGTTGGGGGTTTAGGAAAAGAAAGAGAGTTGGATTTTCTTTCTCTATCCCCTGACCCTCATCCCCATTTTCTCCCATGAGCGAGAAGAAGAGCATTAACGATTCCCAGAGCCTTGTGAGGAGCCTGGGACTCCTGGACGCGACGATGATCGTCGTGGGCTCGATGATAGGCTCAGGGATTTTCCTCACCTCTGCTGCGAGCGCACGCCTCGTAGGCTCTCCCGGCTGGCTCCTGGCGGCGTGGGCCGTGGCCGGACTCCTGACCATCACGGGCGCGCTCTGCTGCGCGGAGCTTGCGACGATGATGCCGCGCGCGGGCGGCCAGTACGTCTTCCTGCGCGAAGCCTACAGCCCGGCCATAGGCTTTCTCTTCGGCTGGTCGCTCTTTCTGGTGATACAGACGGGCACGATTGCCGCTGTCGCCATAGGCTTCGCAAAGTTCATGGGCGTGCTGGCCCCGCAAATCTCTTCCACCAGCTACATAATAGAACCCGTTCCCCTTGGTCAGAGCTACGCGCTCAGTCTTTCGACGCAGCAGTTTGTAGCCGTCCTGGTGATACTCTTACTGACGGCGACCAACACTTTCGGCCTGAGAGCCGGAAAGGCCATACAGAACACATTCACTTTCACGAAGACTGCTGCGCTCATAGGGCTGATACTGGTTGGCCTGACTCTCGGGTGGGCCGCGGGCTCCGGGACCGGCGCGGCGGCTTTTACTTCCGACTGGTGGAATCCCGCTTCGAACGGATGGACGCCGCAGTCGGCTCTCCCTGACTTTAAGATGACGGGCGCGCTGGCGCTTGTCATGCTGCTGGGGCAGGCCATGGTCGGGCCGCTCTTTGCGCAGTCCGCCTGGAACAACGTCACTTTCACAGGCAGCGAGGTGCGCGAGCCGGGACGCAATCTTCCGCGCGCTCTGCTGATAGGCTGCGGGCTGGTCGTGGCGCTTTACCTGCTGGCGAACATGGCCTACGTGGTGACGCTGCCGCTTTCCGCGATTCAGCGAGCGCCGCAGGATAGGGTCGCCACCGTCACCATGCAGGCCATACTCGGCGCGCCCGGAACTATCCTGATGGCCGTGCTGATAATGGTCTCGACCTTCGGGTGCAACAACGGGCTCATACTGGCGGGCGCTCGCGTCTATTACGCGATGGCGTGCGACCGGCTCTTCTTCAAAGCCGTGGGGCGGGTCAACTCGCATCACGTCCCCGCGGTAGCCCTCATAGCGCAGGGCGTCTGGGCCAGCCTGCTGACGCTGCCGCGAACGGTCAGGCCGAACGCCGCTCCCGGCGAAGATCCTTACGGCGATGTCTACACGCAACTGCTGGCCTACATCATCTCAGCCGACCTCGTCTTCTACGTGCTGATGGTCGCCGCCGTCATAGTTATGCGCCATAAAGCGCCGGAAGCCCGGAGGCCCTATCGCACCCTCGGCTACCCTTTCGTGCCAGTGCTCTACATTCTGATAGCGCTCCTGCTGGTGCTAGACTTAGCTTACCTGTCTCCACAGACGGCAGGCATAGGCTATCTGATAGTCTTCACTGGTCTGCCCGTCTACCTCGTCTGGCGCAAGCGGGCCGCCCTCAGCCCTGCATTCGAAGAAGCACAAACCCGCGCGGCAGACTAAAAAAACAGTTTTCAGTTTTCAGTAAAAAGCAGCTGGCTCTTTTCTGAAAATTGAAACTGAAAACTGTTTTACTTGACCCAGGCGTCCGCTATTTCGGTTTCGACTTTGACCGGAACTTTTTTGACGTACTCTTCGCCAGCCCTGCACATGGCGTCCTCTACAATCCCGCCTATCTCTTCGGCCTCCGAAGCATCCGTCTCAACCACTATCTCGTCGTGAATCATGTTAATGATGGAGGCGCTCGTCCCGCGCAGCTTGTCATGCAGCAGCCTGAGTGAGCGTTTGAGGATGTCGGCCGAGCTACCCTGGATTGGAGTATTTTTGCCGTTGCGTTGTGCCAGGGACGCGGCCTGTTTGTCCGCGGGGTCGAAGTTGAAGCGGGCCATGCGTCCGGAGGCCGTGCGGGCCATACGCTCGCGCAGAGCGCGCAGGGCGGCATCTCTGAGCCAGGTGTCGAGCGCGCGGTAGGTTGCGAAGTAGCGGCGCAGCAGGTCTTCCGATTCAGTCTGAGAGAGGCCGGTCATCATGGAAAATCGCTGTGCGCCTATGCCGTAAACCACGCCGAAGTTCAGTCGCTTGGCGAAGGAGCGCTGGTCAGATGTGACCTCTTCGAGCGGGACGTTGAAGACCTGGGCCGCCGTCACGCGGTGCAGGTCTGCGCCGGAATTGAAGGCCGTGATGAAGCCGTCGTCGCCCGTAAAGTCCGCCAGGATGCGCAGCTCTATCTGGCTGTAATCGGCTATGACGAGCTTTCTGCCTTCGGGCGCGCGGAAGCAGCGCCGGTACTCCTCCGCGTGCGGCACCTGCTGCACGTTCGGGTTCGTGCAGGCCATGCGTCCGGTGGGCGCACCGATCTGGTGAAAGCTGGCGTGTATCCGGCCCGTCTTGGGATTGATTTCGTTGATGATGTTTTCGCCGTAGCTGGTAAGTGACTTCTGTACGGTGCGGTATTCCAGAAGCTTTGCTATGACAGGATAATCTGCAGCCAGCGGTTGCAGCTTCCAGTTACGCGTCGAATCCGGGAGCGGGACGCCGAGACGCTTGAGGGCGGCTGACAACTGCGTGTGGGAATCCAGATTGATGTCCACGCGCGCGTCCGCAAAGAGAAGCCCCTGTGTTGCGCCTTCGGCAAGCATCGCTTGCAGCTCATCGGCCAGGATGGTGCGCTTCTTTTGCACCACCGCAATCTGCTCGCGCCAGCAGGCGGCGTCAAGAAAGACCCCGGCCAGCTCAACTTCAGCTATCGGGACGACGCACTCAAATTCGAGCTGAGCTACGCGGCCAAGACCGTCGGCCTTAATGCGCTCGACCAGCTTTTCGCGCAAAGGGAGAAGGATGGCGGCGTCGCGTGCCGCGTATTCGAGCTGCGTTGCCGACAGCTCGCCGCTCCAGTCCGATAGCTGCGAGGACTTGTCCATCGTCTCGTTCAGGTATCGCTCGACCACGAGTTGCAGGCTGTGGCGGTCTTCCGTATCCCCGGCGGAGATAATCTGACTGGCGAGCAAAGAGTCGAAGAGGCCGCCGCGCTCCACCTCTACCTGCGTGCAAGTCCGCGAGTCGTACTCGCCGCCCAGCTCCGCGTCTAAATGGTAACTAATCCACTTGGCGTCGAACTTGGCGTTGTGCGCGATTTTGACCGGCCGCTGTGCCGCCAGCAGTTTTCGCAAAGGCTCAAGCGATTCCGCCCGCCGCATGTCGGATGAAGCGAAGCGGTCCAGGTCTATGATGTAGGTGAAGCCTTCGGGCGTGCTGAGCTGCACCAAGCGCAAGCGGCCCTGATACGGGTCCAGGGCCGTCGTCTCCGTGTCGAATCCTACGATCGGATAGGTGGCAAGCTCCGCGACCGCGCGGCTTAATTCATCGTTGGTAGTGACTACTTTGTAGAGAGTTTCCATTATCGTCTTGCGCCTACGAGATAACGAACCGGCTCCTTGCCGGGAACGAATGCAAAGTGAACTGTGCCGGCCGGAAGAAAGTCGCGGTCGCCCGCGCTCAGGGTGTAGGTTTGGCCCTCAATTCGCAGCTCAAGCTGGCCGCTTATAATCCAGTGCGATTGGTCTTCCGCGTGACGGTGCGCGCTGTAATTAGTTCCGGGCGCGTCGCTCCACTCGAAAACATGATAGCCTTCCGCTTCCAGCCTCTGACGAAGCTCAAGCGCGCCCGGCTCTTCTACGGCGCTCCAACGCTCTACCCTTAAGCTCAAAACTCACTCTCCATCCGGTTAAGGATTAACTATTCCGACCGGGCCGTTGTCGTTTGCAGGCTTCACCTCTACGAAGGTCAGGAGCAGCAGGGCGGAGATCGCGCCCAGTCCCGCGCTTACGACGAAGGCAGTCTGCGCCCCGCGCAGGCTCCACAGCCCG
Organism: Pyrinomonadaceae bacterium; assembly: GCA_036389875.1. Lineage (GTDB taxonomy): Bacteria > Acidobacteriota > Blastocatellia > Pyrinomonadales > Pyrinomonadaceae > JACVRN01. Next base: position 1,898 of record DASVVZ010000066.1, on the reverse strand, counting down.
CCCATCAGAAGCGAAGCGGGAAAGACAGTAATGCCGAATGCCAGATTATACAACCCGTAGGCCGTGCCGCGCTGTTCGGGTCGCACGAGGTCCGCGACCAGCGCCTTCTCCGCGCCCTCTGCGAGCCCGAAGTAGATGCCGTAGATTAGAAAGAGCACCCACGCCATCCCTACGGACGAGACGAACCCGAAGGCCATGTAGACGGCCGCGTAGAGCAGCCAGCCCGAAGCTATCAGCCGTTTTCTTCCAACCCGGTCGGAGAGGTCGCCGCCGAAGAGCGAGCTTAAGACCTTGCTGGCGTGAAGCGCAGCCCAGAGCAGCGGAATCGTGGCGACCGACACGCCCGCCTCGCGCGCCCTCAAAAGCAGGAACGCGTCCGAAGAATTCGAGAGCGTAAAGAGCGCCAGGATTACCAGAAAGCGCTTGAAGTTCCCATCGAAGCCGCGCAGCGACAGCTTCATGGGCGCAGCCCCGCCGTTTAGAGTCCCGGCCTTCTCCGAGTGGGACTCGCGGACGAAAAAGGCGGCGACCAGAACGGCGAAGAAGGCCGGGACTGCGGCCAGTAGAAAGACCAGCGAGTAATCGGCGGCCGTCGGAGCGTTCCTGTCACGCGCGAAGACGAGCAGCAGCATGTAGCCCAGAAGCGGCCCGATGACAGCGCCCGCGTGATCCATCGCGCGGTGAAAGCCGAAGGCCAGCCCGCGCTCCTCGACGCGAACCGCGTCGGCAATCATCGCGTCGCGCGGAGCGCTTCTGATTCCCTTGCCGACCCTGTCGGTCATACGAATCACAAGCACCTGAAACCAGTTGGTCGCAAAGGCAAGAAGGGGCCGCACCAGATTCGCCAGCCCGTAGCCGAAGACGACGAGCCCCTTGCGACGCCCCCGCTTGTCGCTGAAATAGCCCGCGAAGAGTTTGAGCAGGCTTGAGACGGATTCGGCAGCGCCTTCTATGACGCCTATGGCCGCGGGCGATGCGCCGAGAGTAATCGCCAGAAAGAGCGGCAGAAGCGGATAGATAATCTCGCTTGAGGCGTCGTTGAGAAGGCTGACGAAGCTGATGGCGAAGACGTTTCTCGGGAGGCGACGATAGCGACGCCACAATCCGGGCGTGCCTTCGTCCAACTTCTTGCGGCTGATGCTTGCGTTGAATTGATCGGCGGCGTCTGTATCTGTCTCCCCCATGATGGTTCCAGGCCGCCGGGATTACCGAGCGTTAGAGCTGCGACGATTGGCGGGAGTCGAGTTGCGATTCACATTGCGCTCCGAAGAGTCGCCCGCCCCGGACCACCACCAGAAGAGGCCGCCCGCCACCAGAATCAGCACGAGAATCGCTGCGAGCATGAGCCGCACGGCGAACCGCAGCAGGCGTCGCGCCAGGAAGAACAGAACAAAGAGCGCCGCAATGGCGAAAACAGCAACAGTAGTGGCGATTTCCATAATAATCAGTCTTCAGTTTTTAGTTTTCAGTTTTCAGTTAAAAGCAGTGCGGGTCTTTGCCGAAAACTGAAAACTGGAAACTGAAAACTGTTTACTGCTTCTTCTTGTAGCTTGCCTTGACGACGGTTTTGATATTGCCGCGCACGTTGAAGTCGCCTTCTATCTCTACGCTCAGCGGGTCGCAGGCGCGCACGAAATCTTCCAGCATGATGTTGATGACGTGCTCGTGGAAGACCTTCACGGTGCGGAAGGAGTTTATGTAGAGCTTCAGGCTTTTAAGCTCTATGCAGCGCTCGTTGGGTACGTAATCGAGTCGAATGGTGGCGAAGTCCGGGAAGTCAGAGAACGGGCAAACGCAGGTGAATTCCGGTATCTCAAACTGTATGTGAATCTCGCGCCCGGCATATTCATAAGCGAAGGTGTCAAGCGCGTAGAGATTCATCTCCTCGCGCGGCGTCG
>DASVVZ010000065.1:0-8847 GCA_036389875.1 Pyrinomonadaceae bacterium | reverse complement strand
ATAAATCCTGTAGCGCCGGTCAGCAAAATGTTCACGGCTAGCGTTTGACCTGCAACTTGAAGAAATGGTTCGAGCGGTACTGGTCGACCTCGTGTACCTCTTTTTTAACTACGTGCAGGCCGGCCCTGTTAATCAGCTCATCCGTGTCGGCCGCGCTGAGCCGCTTGAAGTGAAAGACATCTTCCGCCCCCTCGGGCTTCTTTAATCTGTTGTACCAATCGGGAGAGACGGCCGGCTTTGGCGCGTCGGGGCTTTTCTCGCCGACCCAAATGTCGATTGAGCCTTCTGGACGGCAGACGCGGCGCGCCTCCACCAGGGCTGGCACGGGATCTATGAAGTGATCGAGCGACGTGGCGAAAATGACATGATCGAAGACCGCGTCATGAAAGGGCAGATACTCGGCCAGGGCGCGAAACTGTGTGTAATCGGAGGGGCTGTCTCCGACGAGCGGGTCGACGCCAACGAAACGGGTCTCTTCGGTGTAAGTTTCAAAATGAGAAGGCCAGGCCTGCGGGCCGCAGCCCACGTCCAGCACCAGTCCGTCGAATTTACAGAAGCGGCTGAAATCAATAGAGACCTGTCTTTTGCCTACGTTGAGGTTATGTTCAGGGTCTTCCTTGTAGGAGACGACGCCGTTTTCCTGCAACTGCTCCCACGCAGACCATAAATCGGAGGACTCATTCCAGGACGAGGGAATCAGGTTCCAGGTGTGGGTAAGCCACCCGTAAGATTGACGGCAGGAGCCGCACACGCTGTCCTGCGACTCAACCAGGCTCAGATGTGCCTTGCAATTCGGGCACGCTATTATCTTGTTGATGCGCTCAACATCCAGTTTCACTCTGTTTCTCCTTTAACACTCAGTAAGCTTGTAGCCTCAGGCTCTTCGCCGCGCGCTTATTTCATCCCGCCGGCCAGGAAATGGCGGCACCACCACTCGAAACTGAGGAGCGACCAGATTAGCAGGCGGCGGTTAACGTGACCGGAACAGTGCTGATCCAGCACCCCGGTGACATATTCGGGCGTCAGGAATTCGTATATCAACGCCTTTGGGTTACGGAGCAGGCGATTAATATAGTCTATGCTTTCTCCGCGAAACCAGCTGGCATCGGGCGCGCTAAACCCTTGTTTGGCGCGTTCGGTAATCTCGGGAGGGATCAGCCGGCTCATGGCGCGGCGCAGGATCGCTTTTCCGTCGCGCGTCTCCTGCTCGTAGATGAGGCGTTTGCCCGGCTGGTTCTCGTCCACGTGCATGGCGCGATGTATGTTACGCAGCTTGTGGCGCACGGGAACGCGCATGGCAAATTCAACCAGCTCCTTATCTAAAAAGGGAACGCGCGTTTCCAGAGAATGAGCCATGCTCAGTTTATCTTCGACCACCAGCAGACCGTGCAGAAACGTCTTCAGCTCAAAGTAGAGCGAGGCATTAATGTAATCCTCGCTGCTGCGGAAGCTGCCTTGCCAGCTATCGAAGACGCCGCGGAACACTTCGAAGGTAGAATGATCGCCAATCTGCCTGTTGGTCTCCGCGTTGAATAGCTGTGCCTTATCTTCGTCGGGAACAAGGCGCTGCCAGAACTGGTAATAGCGGCGGAAGTAATCATGATGATCGGAGCTGTTGAGGCCGCGATAGTAGCGCCAGGGATAACCGCCGAACAGCTCGTCTCCGCCCGCCCCTGACAGCACCACCTTGACGAATTTGCTGGCCAGGCGCGCGACGTAATAGTTCGGATAGCACTGTCCGACGCGCAAGTCCTCCAGGTGCCAGATAAGCTCCGGCAAGACCCACTCCATGTCGCCGGCGTGCATGACCACTTCGTAATGCTCTGTCTTGAAGCGGTTGGCCATCATCTCCGCCGTGCGCCGCTCGTCAAACCCGAACTCCATACCGGATGCGGAGGTAAGGTCGAAGCCCCCGGTGAAGGTTGTAAGGCGCGGAAGGTGACGAACGGCAACAGAGGTGATGGAACCGGAATCCATCCCGCCGCTCAGATAAGCTCCCACCGGCACGTCGCTCACAAGCTGCTGCGTGACGGCATTGAGGAACAGCTTATATAAGTGCTCCGTGTTCTCTTCTTCCGAGGAGGTCAACGGCTCGGCCGTGGCCGGATAATCCCAGTACTGCTTTGGCTCGGGCGCAGCGCCGCTTCGCAGGTCTAGCGTTAAGAGATGGCCCGGCTGCAACAACCGTATGTCTTCGAAGAGCGTATGCTCGCTAAAGATGTTCTGGAAAGTAAAGTACTCGTCAAGGGCAAGATGGCAGAGCCTCGGCGAGACCTGCGGGTGCTCGAGTATGGCCTTGATTTCGGAGGCGAAGATAAAGACGCCGTTTCGGCAGTACCAGTACAGGGGCTTGACGCCGTAGTGGTCACGCGCCAGAAAGAGCCGCTGGTTGGCGCGATCCAGAATGGCGAAGGCGAACATGCCGTTGAAATATTCGACGCACCGCTCGCCCCACTCTTTATAAGCATGGATGACGACTTCCGTGTCCGTCTGGGAGTGAAAGTGATAGCCTTTCGCTTCAAGCTCGACGCGCAATTTCTGGAAGTTGTAGATTTCGCCGTTGTAAGTGATGACGACATCGCCGGCTTCGTTGGTCATTGGCTGTTGGCCGGCGGGCGAAAGGTCTATGATTGCCAGGCGGCGATGGCCGAGGCCCACGCCCCCGTCCGTGTAATGACCTACGCCGTCGGGACCGCGATGCGCTATGCGTTCCGTCATGCGAGTCAGGAGACTCACCGGGACGGGCTCACCATTCAGATTACAGAGTCCGGCGATTCCGCACATAACTACCCCTTGATTGCGCGCACGGTGTAGCCGCTCTCTTGCGTATCAAAGCGCGTGATAGAGAGTGCTGCTTCTTCACACCGGCGACGAACTTCCTCTTCCGCATGGCGACGGGTATGCTTCAGCGCGTCCGGAACCCTTCGGCGGCTACCGAAATAGGCTCTTATATCTTCGACCGAGTCGAAACCGAAGCGCTGAAGCAGCCAGGGAGTCAGGGCGTCGTACCATGACGGGGAATCATAGCTGTTTCGCTGCTGCCACTTATAGCCGAAGCTGCTCTGGGTCTGTTTCTGACTGCTGTCATCCGTGAGGACAAAACGCGGAATACCGTTACGTATGGGATAAGACTTGCCTTCGGGGCCGCGAAGCTCCCCTTCTATAATAGTCTCTGCCGTCGCCCCCTCGCCCGCCAGGGAGAGCCGGGTTCTGGAAATCGGATCGGCTAAGATTTCGATCAATGCCTTGTTCATCAACATCTCCCGCTATGCACTTTTAGACTAAAGCTTAAAGCATAATCCAATCTTGTATGGCTCCGGCGGCGCTCGCGGCTGTCGCGACAGCCGCGAGCAAAACAGCGCTAGCCTCGCACGGCGCGTTCCTCCATAAGCTGCTTTCGGGCTTCAAGCCTCCACTCGACTACTCGACGCAGGCCGTCGCGCAACGGCGTCCCGGCTTTGAAGCCGAGCAATCTTTCGGCCTTCTCCGTGCTGCCTATGCGCTGGGTGACGAAGCTCTGCTCCTGCGTCAGGTACTCAGGCCTGAGCCTGGAGTCCGTCAGTTCCAGCAGTATTTCCACCAGCTCGTTGATGGTCGTGCCTACGCCCATGCCTATGTTAAAGAACTCGTCCGCGCAGGCGGCCTTCATGCCGAGGATGTTGGCGCGCGCTACGTCCTCGACGTAAATGAAATCGTAGGTCTGCTTGCCGTCGCCGTAAATGAGGGGCGGCTGGCCGTTGAAGATGCGATCCAGCACTTTCATGATGACGCTCACGTACGTCCCCTCGTAATCCATGCGCGGGCCGTAGATGTTCATGTAACGATAGCCTATGTAGGGCAGCTTGTGCTGCTCGTATATGGCGCGCATCATCTGCTCGTTGGCGATTTTGGTCGCGCCGTAGGTGGTGCGGTTATTGAAGGGATGCTCCTCCGTCATGGGGGTGAAAGCCGCGTCGCCGTAGACCGAAGCCGACGAGGAATAGACGATTCGGCCCACGTTCATCTCCCGGCAGGCTTCGATCACGTTCCAGGTTCCGAGCGTATTGACTTCCCACGCGCTCCTGGGGTCGTTGACGCACTCGCCCAGCCACAGCGAGGCAAGAAGAAAGAGGCCGTCGGCCCCTTCCAGCACCCGGCGCAAAGCATCGCGGTCGGTCATGGAGCCTTCCACTACGCGCACGCGCGGGTCGGACGTAGCCTTTGACAGGTTCTCGCGCGTGCCGCGAACGAAATTATCGAAGACCACGATCTCGCTCACGGGCTCGGCCGTCAGTTGGTCAACTATGTGCGAGCCCACCAGGCCCGCCCCCCCTATGAGTACAAGACGCTTATTGTTTAAGTCCATAATCTCGCCCGCCCAGATTAGAGTTTCAAAAATTCCGGTTGAAAACCTCTCCTACTTATCGCACTAATGGCCCGGCTCCGGCCGCGCCCCCTGCAAGACCCTGACGCAGCGCTCGGAGGCTCCCGGCTCGCCGTACAAATTACGCGTCGCTTCGCCACCCGGAGCTTTAAAGGAGCGTAAGGCGTCCGTTATGCGGGCGGCGTCCGTGCCCGCCAGAACGTTCCAACCCGCTTCGACCGTCTCTACCCATTCCGTCTCTTCGCGTAGAGTGACACACGGGACGCCCAGCCAGTATGCCTCTTTTTGCAGCCCGCCCGAATCCGTCAGAACAGTGCGCGCATGGCGCGCGAGATTCATCATGTCAAGGTATCCGAGCGGCTCTATCAAACGAATATGGTCGAGGGAGAGCTCATCGAGCGTCAAACGCGCAGCTTGCATCTCGTCATCGACCGGGCTCGAAAGGCTGACGAAGCCCGCGGCGGCCAGCGCCTTCAGCGCGCGTGGATGAACGGGGAAGACGACCGTGGAATCCAGGTTGGCCAGCGCCTTCAGCACGGCCCGCAACCGTTCCGGGTCGTCCGTATTCTCCGCTCGGTGAATGGTCAGCAGCAGATAATGTTTAGGCTCGACCTTAATCCGTTGCAGGATGCTTGAGCGCTTGTCAGCCTCCGCAGAGTATTCGAGCAGGGCGTCGTACATGACATCCCCGACGGCGTGGACGCCTTCCCTGATTCCTTCGGCGGACAGGTTACTGACCGCGACGCGGCTGGGGCAGAGCAGCAGAGACGAGAGATGGTCGGCCACTATGCGGTTAATCTCTTCCGGCATGGCGCGATTAAAGCTGCGAAGACCGGCTTCCACGTGCGCTACTCTTAACTGAAGCTTCGCCGCGACGAGCGCGCCCGCGAGCGTGGAGTTGGTGTCGCCGTAGACCAGAACCCAGTCGGGCTTCTCCTCCTGTAACACCTTTTCGAGCCGCACCATTATCTGGCCCGTCTGCCACCCGTGAAGGCCGGAGCCGACTTCCAGATTGATGTCCGGCTCCCTGATGCCCATCTCTTCAAAGAAGATTTGCGACATCCCGCGGTCGTAATGCTGGCCCGTATGCACCAGCACTTCCTCTATTCCGGCCCGGCCGAGGGCGCGGCTTACGGGGGCAGCCTTGATGAACTGTGGCCGAGCGCCGACCACGGTCAGGACTCTCATGAATTAAGCTGTCTCGCCGCGATAAAAATCGGCTATCGCCCCGACGACCGTCGCCATCATCTCGTCCGTCAACTCCGGATAGATGGGAAGCGCCAGGGTCTCGTTGGCGGCGCATTCGCTCCCGGGATACTCGCCCGCACGGTGACCCAGGTCCGCGAAGCATTCCTGCAAGTGCATGGGCACGGGATAATAGATCTCCGTCCCAATCTTGCGCCCCTTCAGGTAAGAGATAAGCTCGTCGCGCCTGCCGCTACGAATCACGAACTGGTTGTAGATGTGCCGGACATCAGGCGCTTCCGTAGGCAGCACGACGCCCGAAATCTCCCTGAGCGGGCGCTCGTCTCCGGCGCTCAAGCGCACGGTGCTGCCTTCGGTTGAATTGGAAGAGACGGTCTCAGGATTGATGGCAAGCTCCGCTTCGTTGAAGAGGTCGCGGTAGCGCGCGGCGTTGCGCTGCCGGGCCTCAGTCCAACTATCCAGATACTTCAGCTTGACGCGCAGCACGGCCGCCTGAATCGCGTCCAGACGGAAGTTTCCGCCCACCACCTTGTTGTAATACTTCGGCCTGTAGCCGTGGTTGCGCAGCAGCTTGAGCGTGTCGGCAAGCTCCGGGTCGTTGGCCGTCACCATGCCGCCGTCGCCAAAGCCGCCGAGGTTTTTCGACGGGAAGAAGCTGAAGCAGCCGTAGTGCCCTATCGAGCCGGCGCGGCGACCCTTGTACTCGGAGCCAATGGCCTGCGCCGCGTCCTCTATCACGTAGAGGTTATGGCGCGAGGCTACTTCCATAATCGGATCCATGTCGGCCATCTGCCCGTATAGATGAACGGGGATGATGGCGCGCGTGCGCTCCGTTACGGCGGCCTCTATCACTTCGGGCGCTATGTTGTAAGTAAGCGGGTCAATGTCCACGAAGATGGGCTTTGCGCCGAGGCGCGAGACTGCTCCCGCAGTGGCGAAGAAGGTGTAGGGCGTGGTGATGACTTCATCACCCGGCTTGATGCCGATTGCCATCAGGCACACGAGCAGCGCGTCCGAGCCCGAAGAGACTCCTATGCCGAACTCGCACTGCGAGTATTGCGCGACCTCTTTTTCCAGAGCTTCCACCTCGGGGCCGAGTATGAAGTGCTGAGATTCGGCCACACGGTCGAGCGCCTCGCGCAGCTCTTCGCGCAGCGTCGCGTACTGGGCTTTCAAATCAAGCAGCGGTACGGGTTGCGATTTCAGTTCCGCCTTCGCGGTTGAACTCTCATGATTAGGCATGTTCGATTTATTCCAGACTTTGAAAGGATGATTTTCAGATTCGGGTTTCCGCGCTTCAGGCGGCGGCAAGCGGCTCGTCTTCTGCCCAATCCAGGCAGCGCAGGACTCCCGGCTCGACCTCTTTGTAGCGCCAGCCGCTCTCAGGGCAGACCAGATTGCCGTCGCCGTCCTGCTCCGTGAGACGGTGGCCGTGCCGGCTCATCCACGCTTTACGCACGGCCGGCACGCCCAGCATCAGTGCGTAGTCCGGCACATCGCCGCGCACGAGCGCGCCCGCGCCGATAAACGCATAGCGCCCTACGGTTGCGCCGCAGACGATGGTCGCGTTGGCTCCTATGGAGACGCCGCGACGTATCAGCGTGCGCTGGTACTGGCTGTGGCGCACTATCTGCGAGCGGGGGTTGATGACGTTGGTGAAGACGCAGGACGGCCCGCAGAACACGTCGTCCTCAAGCTCTACGCCCGTGTAAAGTGAGACGTTATTCTGAATCTTACAGTTATTGCCAATCTTCACGTCGCTGGCGACGAACACGTTCTGCCCGAAGATGCAACGCTCGCCTATGCGAGCGTTTGACGAGACGTGGCTGAAGTGCCAGATTTTAGTTCCCTTCCCGATTTCGCACGGCTCATCTACGTAAGAACTCGGGTGCAAGAAGTATTCCTGCTCGCTCATGAGTAAACCAAGGTTCCTCTCTCACTAAAATTTTCAATCGGCAGCGTCACGGGCTCGCCGTTCATCACGAGCGAGCGTTGCGACGCATTTAAGACCTGAAGCACGCGCAGGCCGCTATAGCCATCGGTCACGGGAGCCCGGCGCGTTCTTATAGAATCGATGAAGGCCGTGCATTCAAGCAGCAAAGGCTCGTCGCTGCCGAAGCTCACAAGGTCGCCCTTGCCCTTAATAGGAACGGGCTGCCCCTCCTGAAGCTCAACGCGCTGATCGTACAAGACCAGTTGCTTCGTCACGTCGTCGAAGCTCGCCATCTTCTTAGAGCCTACTATGACCAGCCTCTGTTCCTTGAAGGGATGCAGCCAGGAGACGTATATGTGGGCGCGCACGCCGTTGTCGAACAATAGATGGGTAACGGTCACGTCCGCTATGTTGGGCTGCACGTAGCTTCCGCCGTAGGCCGCCACTTCAAAGGGCATGCTTCCCATGAGGCGCAAAATAACGGCTATGTCATGCGGCGCGAAGCTCCACAGGATGTTCTCTTCGCGTCGCACTTTACCCAGATTCAGACGGTTCGAGGAGATGTAGTGAACTTTGCCAAGCTCGCCCGTGCGCACCAGCTCCAGCAGCCGCACGATTGCCGGATGATATTCAAGGACGTGTCCGACCATGAGTATCGCCTTGGACTCTTCGGCCAGCCGCAGGAGGCTCGCGCCCTGCTCGTAGGTCAACGCCAGAGGCTTCTCTACGAAGACATCCTTTCCGGCTTCCAAAGATTGTCGGGCCACCTCGTAATGGGTTTCGGCGGGCGTGGCTATGACTATGCCGGACACATCGCTGCGCAGCACGTCTTCCAGTTTCGATTCGACGGGAACCTGCGGCGCTATCTCAGCGGCGGTCTCGCGCCCGGCGGTTGTCGCGTCGCAAACAGCCGCGAGCGCGCCCAGGCGGGAAAAATTTCGCACCAGGTTCTTTCCCCAGTACCCGCATCCCACGACGGCCACGTTAACACTCTCGCTACCCAATCAAAGCTTCTCCTATCAGCCCTTATCAAGGTGCTTTATTTACGTCCGCAGAGCAAACTCCAGATGATACACGGATGGCTGTGCTTAGGCAAACCGCTTGGAAGTTGAGACGGCAGCGCAGCCACAGCGTGCGGGTGGCGCGGAATATGCCAACGCTCATGGCGAACCAACACTTGCGGCGCGTGATTTTCCGTCCCCGGCCGGCTCCGAACAGATCAGGAGAGACTTTTGAGGCGGCAAGTTTTCAGCTCGGTTATTGAACAAGCTGTATAAGAGAGGGCCGTCGCCCGGGCTGCCGAGTTCCAATACCCTTAAAGGTTATCCCCCTTCACCGCCTTTAT
>DASVVZ010000064.1:0-7269 GCA_036389875.1 Pyrinomonadaceae bacterium | reverse complement strand
GATTTGGAAGAGCTTAAAGCTAGCCATGCGCCCACGCCTACGAGTCCGAGCAACAGGACAGCTACGGCCACTACCAATAGAGGATTGATTCCCTTCCTAGATTCCTTCGAATCCGGTGGAATAACCTGTGTGGGAGCTTCTCTATCAATATAACCTCCTGGAGTCTCCGCTCCGCGACTGATGGCGCGGGCGAAGTCTTCTCCGAACTCTCTGGCGCCCTGGTAGCGGCTGCGCGGTTCGTATTCAAGTGCTCTGAGGATTACTTCCTGAGCTGCTTCGGTCAGGGCGGGGCGCAGGTCTTTAGGCTTAACCCTTATGCCTTCCCTTTGCATGTCCAGAAGTTGGAACATGCTCTCTGGGTTGAAGGGGCGGCGGCCCGTAACCATCTCGTAAGCTATGATTCCGAGGGCATAGATGTCCGAAGCCTGCGTTACTTTCTCCGCACGCAGTTGTTCGGGGGACATGTAGGCTATGGTTCCGGCTGTCTGGCCCGTCACGGTGCTGGGCGCAAGCTGTGAGTCGCGCACCTTCGCTATTCCGAAGTCAATGATCTTGACCTGCTCTCGCCCGCCCGCAAGCTTTTGAATCATGATGTTGTCGGGTTTGAGGTCGCGATGGAAGATGCCCTCTTCGTGCGCGGCGCTCAGAGCTGCGCCGGTCTGTTCCATTAACCTCCCGGCCAGATCCAGATCCATTCCTTCGGGTTTAATGACTGAGCGGAGGGTTGTGCCCTCCACATACTGCATGACTATGTAAGGCTTGCCATCGGGCAGTTCTCCATTATCCAGAACGCCGACTATTCCGGGATGGTCAACGCGAGCGAGCGCCTCCTTTTCCTGGTGAAACTTCTGCACGGCCCACTCGTTCTGTAGAGACTTTTCTAGAAGCACCTTGACGACCACGGGCCTGTTCATCAACTTCTTGTCGTGTGCCAGATAGACAGCGCCGACGCCGCCCTGCCCCAACTCTTTCTCAATGACGTAGCGTCCGTCCAGAGTCCTGCCGAGCAGATTCTGCGGCGGGGGCAGATGCGTCGTATTAAGTCTGGGCTGAGTGGAGTCCAGGAAAGTTGGCGCAGTCGGATCAGATTCTGGATTTACCTGTGTTGGTGCAGTGGAAGAAGAAACTGTGGAAGATGGCTGGGGTGGATCGTTGTGCTCATTCTGCGGGGGCATATCATCTCCAATTTAGTTGTCGTGTGATTGTGTTGGCGTGTCAAGCGATTGAGAATTGAAATGTACCATTTTACCCGGTCATGCGCCTTTTGAATGATTGGTAGTTCATTCATCTAGCTTTATGAAAAATTTGCGGTGCGCTCCGCGCGCAGGGGATATGAGTGTAATGCTCTAAAGTGTACAACTACGTCCGCGCCACCGCGACCACACGCAAGCCACTGTCGTAGGTACGGGCGCCGGGCGAATCCCCGAGGCGGCTCGTCGAGCGCATACCCATGTCAAAGCTACCCCACGATCCGCCACGCAGCACTCGGTCCTTTTGCTCTCCGCCGCTCAACCATGCTGAGCCATCACTTGGTGCGCCATTATAGCTCTCATGATACAAATCCTCACACCATTCCGATACATTGCCGTGCATGTCATATAACCCCCATCCATTGGGCTGCTTCTGTCCAACCGGATGCGTACGATTATTATTTGCTTTGACCTCCTTATCAACATTATTCGACTCGAAATCCTTTAATCGCGCATCGCCGGAGTTCTCATAATACCAAGCCATTGCATCGGGGGTACCAGCATAATCTCCCGTCGTCCCTGCCCGGCACGCATATTCCCACTCAGCTTCACTCGGCAACCGATATGTATAACCGTCTCCTCTTTCATTCAACCGCCGGATGAACTCCTGCGCGTCATTCCACGAGACTTGCTCCACAGGACATTGATCGCAGTTCTTAAAATAGGCCGGATTATTTCCCATCACACTCTGCCACTGCCCCTGTGTCACCTCATACTGTCCCATGTAAAATCCTTCTCGAATCGTTACCTTATGTCTTGGCTTTTCACTAGGCAGGGCAATCGAACCCATCATAAAACTTCCGGCTGGCACAAAAGCAAACTCCATCCCCATCTTATTACGCACTACCGTACCGGCTCGCGGCGCTGCCTTAGGACCGGTTGTCGTACTACTCGAATTACTTCCGTCCGGCTGGGTCGTTGAACCCGCGTTATCATTCCCGCCGCTCTTTGCCGTCTCCAACTGTCTCAGTTTCAGCCGCGCCAGTTGCGTATATCGCCCTCGCGGATACTCCTTCAGATACCCCTGATAATCCGCCGCGTCTCTGCTGTTCTGGATTGACTCCCAGTACTCCGCCTCCACCGTCGCAGCATCTTTTAGCGCCGCGCTTGGCTTACTCGCTGAACCGCTGCCTGCGCCAGCCACGTTGAAGGAGAAAAAGCCTATCAGAGAAGATTCCTCCCAGGGCACCTGCTTCCCGCCCGTCTGCCTGACCACCTCCGCGCGCACGCGCATGAGCATATCCGTTACGCTCAGTCCAGGCACACGCATCTGCTTCAACAACTCCGATGTGTACAATCCGTTCTTCCCATTCGGATTATCAGAGGCCACCCTGCCCGGCGCGGTCGCATACGCAATCAGCGTCCCCGTCGGCGCATTTACCTTCGCCAGCCCGTTCTCAGCCGAGCGCATGGAGCGCCCGAACGGGTTATTACGACAGGCATCCAGTATCACTATGTTCAAGCCATTCTGCGCGTCGTCCATGTAGTCCAACATCAACTGAACGTCCACGCCCTGATCTTCTATATCCGCCTCGCTCTCAATCATGGCATCAACGGGAATCAGGTAGTTGCGCCCTTTGGACTGCACGCCGTGCCCCGCGTAATAGAAGACGCCCCGACCGCCAGACTTTAATTTCTGCCCGAACTGACGAATCATCTGCTTCATCAGCTTCTGATCAAGATCCACTCCGTGCTCTACGGTAAAGCCAAAGCGTGAGAGCGCATCCGCCATATCACGCGCATCGTTCGGGGGATTCTTTAGGGGCGGGGCGTTCGTGTACTTGCCGTTGCCTATGACGAGCGCCAGACGCTGGCCGCCCTCACCGCCCGTCTGTACCAATTGCCTGTCCTGCTGCTGCGCTTGAGGGTGCAGATTTGGGGACCACAACAGACCAGTAGCAGCAGACAGCAACGCCCACACTAAAATGGTCGCTCTGAGTATCCTCGACTTCCGTTCAGCTTTTCGTTTCACGGCTAACCTCTAAAAAAGTGGAAGTTATCAATTGCCATAAATTAAAGGTGCGTATTAACGGGCCCGTGACTGTATACCACTGAGTTGCTCAAGGTTCTATAGATTGAGCAGCCATAGGCTGAATGAAGCCCCGTTTCGGTGGCGGGACGAGAAGACCAGCAGTTGTTGAAAAGATTTATTTCACAGCCAGCAAGTGAGCCCTGCATGGCATTACTGTAGAATATAATTTTTATCGGCAGGGTAGAACAGGCTGCCGAAAGACTACTTCTGGGCAACGCGGATTATACATCTTAATAAAGAAGCGTCAAACCCTTTTATAGCACAAATTATAAGGTTAATCTGGATGTGAACAATTACCGCACAAGGATATGCACCTTTATCCTAATTCAGATGACATTTAAGCTTTCGGCTCCGGACGTGCAGCAAATAACCTCGATAAGAAGGGGCTGACCTTGAGTGGAGGTAGACCAAAGCCTTGCAATCCCTTGCAAAACCTCGCAAAGCCTAACAGTAACCTTTCCATTACGGGTGATTATACTTAGCAGCTAGCCTGTCATATTCCGAGCGGTATACAGGCATCTGCGATAAATATGGTCCGAACACGTAACCCGGGCAGTACTCGCCGCAGTTGTGAGGTAGTTTAAAGTTGTGACAGATCAAAGCTATCCAATGCTGCTTTACCCACAGGAACTGTTTGATGCCTTCCGCATCTGGTGTGAAGCCCAGTATCACTAATAGTTCCGCATTAGTAGCCTCTTTCACGTCACTGAATGGTGCTTTCACACCTTCATATTCAATCTTAGTATCCGAGTGAAATTCTAAAACTGCACGCGCCGCACCGGCCACATTGCGCGGCAAATACAAGGACGGACGTGTGCGCTCAATCCCTCTGAACAACGCAGCAGAGAGAATCCTGCGCGTTCTCTGCGAGGATGTGACAATAACAGGCTGGCTGTTCGTGAATCGGGAAGGCAAACCACTCGGCTCATTCAAGAAGGGTTGGCAGAGGGCCTGCGAGATAGCAGGCATAGAAGACCTCAGACCCTACGATCTCCGGCACACTTTCGCCACGCGGTTAGTCGAAAGGTACGTCCCCACGCCTGTCATCTCTGCCCTCCTAGGCCATAGTAGGCAGTCTGGGGGCGTTCAAGAATCCAGAATCACTACTGGATATGCCCATGCAACATGGGAAGCGATGCAAAGGGCAGTAGAGAGTTTGGAGTATGGTCCGCCTGATTTAAGTGTTTTCCAAACTAATCGGGACAAAATCAGGACAAATGCCGATTCCGAAGAGAATCAAAGTGAAGCGAGGAAAGTAGGGTAAGGTACTGGCTCAATTAGACATAAAAATGGTAGGCGCGCGCGGATTTGAACCGCGGACCCCTACCGTGTCAAGGTAGTGCTCTACCCCTGAGCTACGCGCCTACAATTAATTGACCTTCAAGAAGAAGGGATTTTCATTCTACTGATTTTTGAGCCTCTGTCAAATTAAGCCTTGGTAGTCTCGGCGGCCACCCTCTCCCACTCCTGATAGAGAGACTGTAAACGCTCTTCCGTCTGCCTGTATTCTTCGTTGAGCGACGCCAGTTGGCCGGGCGCGCGTGCAACTTCAGGCTTACTCATCTCTTCGGAGAGCGCGGATAGGCGCTTTTCGGCCTGAGCTATCTCGTCTTCCACGCTTTGCGCGTCTCGCTCAGGCTCCTTCTTCTTTCCCTTCTTCTTAGCGCTCTGCTGAGGGGGCGTTGAGACGCTCTTTTTTTCCTGCCGCTCGGTGCTCTCCTTCCTGGCAGCTACGAGCGAGGCCGCATTCTTCTGCGCCTTCCATTCATGATACTCGGTGTAGTCCCCGTCATAGTGCTCTGCGCCGCCCTGGCCGTCGAGCGCCAGAATCTGCGTGGCGACGCGGTCCAGAAAATAGCGGTCGTGGCTGATTGTGATGATAGTTCCCTGATAGGCATCGAGCGCCTCTTCCAGGGCTTCGCGCGAAGAGATGTCCAGGTGGTTCGTGGGCTCGTCAAGAATGAGCACGTTTGCGTGCGAGTAGATTAGCTTCGCCAGAGCCAGTCTTCCCTTTTCTCCGCCGGAAAGGTCTCGCACGTGTTTATAAACGTCGTCGCCCGTAAAGAGAAATTTGGCGAGGAAGCCGCGCAGCTCTCCGGCTGTGGCTGTGGAAGGGGCTACGCGGCGCAGCTCCATAATAATCTCGTTGCGGTCGTCAAGGTCATCCAGCTGCTGCGCGTAGTAGCCGACTTCGACCTTCGTGCCCCATTTTATCTCGCCGCCCAGCTGGGGCAATTTTCCGAGAACTGTCTTGACGAAGGTGGTCTTGCCCGAACCGTTGGGGCCTATGACGCCGAGCGCTTCACCGCGCCGAAGCGTGAAGGTGATGCCGTTCGCAAGGAGTTTGCCGGGATAGCCTACGCTGGCATCTTCGACAGTCAGAACCTGCGTGCCTGCGCGCTCGACGGTCTTGAGACGGAAGTCGCCGCTTGATTGCTCCGGGCGGACGGACTCTATGCGCTCAAGCTTTTCTAGCATCTTGCGACGAGACTTGGCCTGCTTGGTCTTTTGTCCAGCCAGGTTGCGGCGTATGAACTCTTCAGTCTTGGCTATCAGTTGCTGCTGGTTCTCGTAGGCACGCTGCTGAGTCTCGCGCCTGATCTCGCGCTCTTCCAGATAAGCCGAGTAGTTGCCGGTGTAGCTGGATGCGCGTCCGAGCTCGACTTCTACGATGCGCGTGGAGGTACGATCCAGAAAGTAGCGGTCGTGGCTGACGATGACGTAAGCGGACTGATATGTGGAGAGAAACTCTTCCAGCCATTCGACCGCCGCCACGTCCAGGTGATTCGTGGGCTCATCCAGCAGCAGCACGTCCGGCTCCGCCAGCAGCAGCCGAACCAGGCCCAAACGGTTTTGCTGGCCGCCCGAAAGCTTTTCCGTCTCCATCATCCAGGTGTCGCGCGTGAAGCCAAGCCCCTGTAGAACCGCTTCGGCGCGTGCGGCGTATTCGAAACCTCCCTCGCGCTCGAACTCTGTCTGAAGCTCGCTGTAGCGTTCGAGCACCCGCTCAAGGTCATCCGTGGCTTCCGCCATCCGATGCTCAAGCTCGTGCATCTCGTGCTCTATCTGCTGTAGATGTCCGAAAGCGGAGAGCGCGGATTCATGTACGGTCGAGCCGGAATCAAAGTGTATGTGCTGTTCCAGCAGCCCCAGCCGAAGCCCGCGCGCGCGCACTACGTCGCCCCTGTCTGCAGTTTCGCCGCCGCCGATGAGCCTGAAGATGGTGGTTTTGCCTGCGCCGTTGCGGCCCACAAGTCCCACGTGCTCGCCGGCGTTGACCTGTAGCGAAGCACCGCGCAACACGTCCTGCGCGCCGTAAGACTTGTAAACATCCGAGAGACGAAACAACATAAAAACTGTTAGCGGTAAGCAGTGAGCAGCGAGCAGAAATGTAAAGCTAGTTTCTGCTCGCTGCTCACTGCTTGCCGCTCATTATCTTCTTACTTAGCAGGGGCCGACGCGTTCGCGTTCTGATTGGCGCCCGCATTTGTATTGGCCGTCGTGGCGGGCGCGGTGTTTGCGCTCTGCGGCGCGCTCTGCGGAGCGTTTGCGTTCTGCGCGGGCGCTGTGTTTCCGGCGCTCGCGGGCCTCAGGCCGCTCAGGTTGCTGGGATTGGTGATCATGTTGTTGGCAAGATTATTTACAACCTTGGCCTCATTCATGGCTACCTGAACGAAGGCGCGATTCAGAAGCTCCTTGCGCTGGTTGGTAAGGGCTTCGGCTATCTGCTGCCGCACTCCCGGGCTGTCCAGTGTCAGGTTCTCGTTCTGCAACTGCTTTCGCTTGAGCTTGAAGATATACCAGCGCCCGTTCGGGAACTGGGGCGAGGCGAATCGAGCAGGGGTAGTGTAATTGCCCACGGCCAGCGTGTCGAAGAACTGTGAAATCAACTCCTGCGGGAACCCGTTCTGCTTAAGCTCGTTTTCACCGGCAAAGCCTATGTCTCCGCCGCGATAGGCGCTCTGGTCTTCACTGCGGCGGCGAGCA
>DASVVZ010000063.1:0-5482 GCA_036389875.1 Pyrinomonadaceae bacterium | reverse complement strand
AACGCGTCCCGTCACGGGCCAGGTGGCCTGCGGGTTGCTCCAGTCGCTGAGGGCTCCGGCGATGGCGCGCGGGCTGCTGATGAAAAGCCGCACGGGTTGAGGCAGGGAGACGGGCTCTTTGTTAGGCAGCTCGAACGGGTGCATGTAGTCTTCTATGGTGACGGGCATTCCGTTGACCACCATGTCTTCGAAGGCAAGGAAATCAACGCGCCCGCCCTGCTTGACGGCTGCGACCGTGACGGGGACTTCAAGTGTAATGCCGAGCGGCGTGGTGCTTACTATTCGCGGCTCTCCGAACTGTATGAGCGCGTCCGAATCGGTCGCGGCCTGATCAGCGTCGCCGCTCTTAGCGCCCGCGCTTTTTCTAATCTCCACCTTGGCGCGCGCCACCTTGTAGCCGCGAATCTCTTTCGGATACTTGCGCTCCTCTTTTGAAGCGCCGCCCGCCGGATAGCTCTTCGCGGTCGGCCTGACGACCGGCTCGCTCTGCGCCAGTGTCGACGCGAGGAACATTAACAGGACGCACGCGACCAGGCACAGGCGCAGGAGGAGCAGTAGGAGGACGCCCCCCGGCCCCGGTTCTCCTTTAACCCTTCCCCTGAGTCTCTCTTTATCTTTCATCTTCAAACGCTCCCCCGCTTCACTCTCTGAAAATGAGGGCCATTAAACGGCCGACTCCAGCAGGCGCGGCAGGTCCAGTATGAGCGCGACCGTTCCGTCCTGCAGCTCCGTTGCGCCGCTAATGCCGCGCCAGCGCGAAGCGTGACTGCCCAGGCCCCGCACCAGAACCTCCCTGTGCCCGTCCCAGCCGTCAACTACGACGGCTGCGCGTCTTGCTTGATCCTCATTATCGTCCGGCGCACCGTCTCCGCTTGCGATGCGCGAGATGAGGACGTGCGCGCGGCCATCGTTTGCCTCTTCGGCTTCGGGCTGCGCGAGCAACCGGCGCATGGAAAAGAGCGGCAGAATAGAGCCGCGCCAGCGCATCAGGCGCGAGCTTCCCACGCGCTCAATCTCTCCGGTCTCTATGAATCCCGCCTCCGCTATGTGGCTGGCATCCACGCAGTAGCGAAAGCCTGCGGATTGAACTACGAGCGCGGGCACGAGCGCAAGCGTCGTAGGCAGAATCAGCTCGAAGGTAGTTCCCCTTCCCTGCTCGCTCTCGACGCGAAGCTCGCCCCCTACCTGCTCGACAGCTTTCTCCACCACGTCAAGGCCGACGCCGCGTCCGCTCATGTTCGAGACGGCGCTGGTGGTAGAAAACCCCGGCCGAAAAATCAGACGCAGGCTCTGTTGCCGGGTCAATTCCTGCCCGGCTTCTATGATGCCGCGCTCGATGCCCGCGCGCCTGACGCGCTCCACGTCTATGCCTCGCCCGTCGTCCGAGATACGCAGGCGCACGCGGCTTCCTTCCGAAAAGGCTTCCAACCGCACGCGGCCCACGGGAGGCTTGCCCTGCCGAAGACGTTCTTCATAAGGCTCTATGGCGTGGTCTATGGCGTTACGCAGAAGATGAAGAAGCGGGTCGGCCATACGGTCGGCCAGTGATTTATCAAGCCGCACTTCGCCGCCTTCCATCTCGAACTCTACCTCTTTGCCCACGGCGCGCGCGCTCGCAGAGCCGACGCGCACGGCGCGCGTCAACGTAGTCGCAATCGCCACCATGCGCATCTCTATCAGTCGCTCTTCGAGCTCGGTGAAGCGGCGGCGTATTCGTGCCGAGCGAATCTCAAGCTCCGTGCGCTCTGCCCGCTGAAGATTCGCAGCCAGAGCCAGGTCCAGGGTGGTCGCAGTGTCCGTCAAAAGCTCGTGCGCGGCTGATACCATCTCGTCCAGCTCCGATAACTCCACGCGCACGAGCGTCGAAAGCGAAGCGAGGCCCTGCGGAAGCTCATCATCCTCGGCGCGAGCTTCATCCGGCGCTGCTTCGGCCCCGCTCTCTACAGGCCGGGCGCTTTGCTCCGATGTCAGCTCGAGGGGAGCGCTCGCGCCGAAGACGGAGGCGCGTTCGGCCACCTCGTCAAAGCCCGCATCCGTGGCGTAGAGAAGACGAAAGCTTATCTGGTCGGGCGCTGAGGCTTCCATGCCGGGCATGGTAGAGATTATCTCGCCGTCGGCCGAGAGCGCGTCCGAAAAGTCCCTGAAGCGCTCGTCAAAGGTCAGAAGGTCGAACTGCACGTTGATGAGAAAAAGATGCGCGCCTTCGCCTGCGGCCTCCCGCAGGCGGTGCGCCTCGTACTCGCTCAGCGAGCGCGCCATCTCATCCGGCAGAGCCGCTATTACGTCGCTTCCCGCGCTCGCCTGTTGCTGAGCGCCCGATTGAAGAGAGAGCCGCCGTAGCCGCTCGGTCAAAGTCCCGGGAGCGGGGAGAGCGTCGCCGCGCACGGCTGCGCTCAGGGTCTGCTCAAGCGTGCTCGCGGCCTCGTCAAAGGCATCCAGCACGGAATCGTCAACGCCTACGCGCCCGAGGCGAACGCCTTCCAGGAGATTCTCGAACTCGTGCGCGAGCTCCGCCATAAGGGTGAGCCCGACCGCGGCCGCAGAGCCTTTGATTGTGTGAACGTGACGAAAGATGCGCGCCACAAGCTCGCGCCGCGCGCGCCCCTCCGAGCGCCTGGAGCGAAGCGCCTGAATGTCGCCCGCCAGCACCTCAATCAAATCCTCTGCTTCGGCCAGAAACTCTCGCAGCAGCTGCTCGTCCATGACTGAATAGTAAACAGATGCATCCCGCGAGTAAATAGAAAGAGCTGCTTTTATCTATTCACCAGATGCCTGCTGATGGTGTGCTGTAGCTGCGCGGGGGTGAAGGGTTTTGGCAGATAGTCGTCCGCGCCTTGCGAGAGGGCGCGCTGGCGGTCGTCTTCCGCAGCCTCCGTGGAGATGACTATCACGGGAATAGAGCGTAACCGCTCGTCAGATTTGATGAAGCGCACCAGCTCCAGGCCGTTTATCTCCGGCATGTGAATGTC
This sequence comes from Pyrinomonadaceae bacterium, assembly GCA_036389875.1. GTDB lineage: Bacteria > Acidobacteriota > Blastocatellia > Pyrinomonadales > Pyrinomonadaceae > JACVRN01. The sequence goes on along the minus strand of DASVVZ010000063.1, from coordinate 2,513 downwards.
CGTGAGCACAAGGTCGATCCGCGTGGTGCTGAGCATCTTGAGGGCTTCGATGCCCGTCGAGACGCGCTCGACCTGAACGGTCTCAAGCTCGGCGAGCGCCGCCGCAATCAGCGCGCGGGTCGCAACCGAATCATCCGCTACCAGTATTCGCTTCATCTTACTATTCCAGACGGGCGGCGTGACTGCTCTTGCGCTGAAGACAGAGAGAGCGCGCGCTCGATAGCGGGCTCTCGTGCGAAAGACTTCAAAGCAAGCCGTACACGCATGACTTGGCCGCGTCACAAAAAGCGGGCCGCGCGGGTCTTCAATTAGAGTTGAATAATCTGTCCGTGTGGGAGGGTTCAGGCCGAAGCCGATTGCTCGTCCGCCGACTGCTCATCAGCTGATGGCTCGTCTACGCCCTGTTCTTCAGCATCCAGCGAATCTACAGCCTGCTGTGGCTGTTCTTCGTCCAGGTCGCGCTTGATGGCGTCCAGGATTCCGTTTATGAACTGCGTCGCCTCGTAGGTGGAGAAGCGGCGTGCAATCTCAAGCGCCTCGTTAATGGCGACCGTTCTCGGCGTCGGCTCGTGCAGGAACTCGTAGACGGCAAGGCGAAGAATGTTGCGGTCTACAATCGCCATGCGCGAGATGCGCCAGTGTTCGGCGCGCGAGCGTATGCGCTCGTCCAACGCCTCCAGCCTTGCGAGCGTCCCCGACGCCAGGCGGGTCGCGAATTCCTGCGCGGCCGGAGTCACGTCTGCATCACCCAGCTCAGACCAGTAGGTGCGCACAAGCTCGTCCACGCGCGTCTTTGAAACGTCCGCCGCAAAGAGCATTTGCAAGGCGCTCTCGCGCGCCTTACGCCTCGACCCCATAAAACACCGTGATTTAGTACTGAGCACCGAGTACCGAGTACTGAGAGAAATGCTTTTACTCAGTACTCATCACTCATCACTCATCACTTTTGAAAAGCTGCTTTGTAAAGATTTGCCAACTCGACAGCCGACATGGCGGCTTCGAACCCCTTGTTGCCTGCTTTCACTCCGGCTCTATCTATGGCCTGCTCCAGCGTATCCGCAGTCACTATGCCGAAGAGCACGGGCACGCCCGTCTCCATCCCCGCGTGCGCAATTCCCTTGGCCGCTTCCGCCGCGACGTAGTCGAAGTGCGGGGTGTCGCCGCGTATGATTGTGCCCAGACAGATGATCGCGTCCCAGCGCCCAGACGACGCAAGCCTGTGCGCCATCAGAGGAATCTCCCACGAGCCGGGAACCTTGAAGACTTCCACAGCTTTTTCATCAGCGCCAAGACGCTCAAGGGCATCGAGCGCGCCTTCGACCAGCCGCGCCGTCAGAAAATTGTTCCAACGGCTGGCGACGACCGCGAAGCGAAACCCTTCGGCGCTTAAGCGTCCCTGATGAGTGACTGGCTGCAACTCTTGCTTCTCTCCAAGATTTTCTATAGAGCGATTTGTGAAATCGTAAGGAAGTATAGTGAAGCCAGGCGCGAGTGACAAGCTGAGAGGAAAAAGAGACCGAAGAATAATGATTGTGCGCCTGCGCACGCGGGGGCAATCTAGTTGCCTTTGAAGACGGGGGAGCGTTTTTCCAGAAAGGCGCTGGTTCCTTCGCGCACGTCTTCGGTGGCGAAGAGACGACTGAAGAGTTGGGCTTCAAGCTCCAGCCCCTGTTCGAGTGGGAGTTCAAGGCCGCGCGTGACAGCTTCCAGGCAGGCGCGTATGGCCAGTGGAGCAAGGCCCGCGATTGTACGCGCTAGGGCCTGGGCTTCAGCTAAAAGCTCCGAAGGCTCAACGACGCGATTTACTAACCCCAGACGCAGGGCGTCGCCGGCAGAAAGCTTTCGGCCCGTGAGCATCAATTCGAGCGCGCGGCCGGTTCCAAAGGCGCGCGCAGTGCGCTGTGTCCCGCCGTATGCCGGAATCATGCCCAGCTTCGTCTCCGGCAGGCTGAACTCGGCCGTGTCGGAAGCGAGCCTCATGTGACATGCGAGAGCCAGCTCGCAGCCTCCGCCAGCCGCGAGGCCGTTGACGGCAGCGATGACAGGCACGGGGCATCTCTCTATACGCTTGCAGACACCTTGCCCGCGCAAAGACGCACGGAGTGCGCCCGCCTCGTCAAGCTGCCGCAACTCGGCTATGTCCGTACCGGCGCTGAAAGCACGCTCGCCGGCACCCGTAAGGATGACGGCGCGCAGCTCGCTTTCCTCCCTTATGCGCTCGAACGCCAGCCGCAGCTCGTTCAGCATCCCGCCCGACAGGGCATTCAGCTTCTCCGGCCTGTTAAGCCGGACTACAGCCACGGAATCAAGCGCCTCATAAGTGACGAACATAAAAAAGCACTGAGTACTCGGGGATGAGTACTGAGCAGAAGGTTTTAACTCAGTACTCATCCCTCATAACTTCTTTAGAGCAGGTTCATTGGCGTGGGGTTCTTGGGGTCTTTGCTGTAGTCGTAGAAGCCACGGCCTGACTTGCGACCATAGAGACCCGCGAGCACCATTCGCTTGAGAAG
>DASVVZ010000062.1:0-4781 GCA_036389875.1 Pyrinomonadaceae bacterium | reverse complement strand
GCGCGTGAGGTTGGGCGAGAGCTGGCCGAATCTTTTTCCGCCAAAATCCTTGCCAGCGCCCAAAAGCCAAGAGTAAAATTCTTGCGTGAGCTTGTAGCCTTAGAAGGGTGACTGCTACAGTCTCAAAGGCAATCCGGAAAGTGCCTGAGATAGTTTGAAGCCCGCTCAGATCCTAACGCGCGCGCGGCGCATGTCTTTACCCGTTTGCGCCGTCAATAATAGATGTCTCCGAAACTTCAGGTGAACAGCTAATGCGAAATCGCTTACATCGTGTGAGAGGCGCGCGCGCCGCGTCGCGCCAGCGAAAATGGACGACCCGCTTCAGTCTCGTTATCTTCCTTTTCGCAGGATTCTTCGCCTCCGTCTGGTTGAGCGATGCCATGATGGCCGAAGGCGAAGGCCAGCCGACGGTTCAGCTGGTGCGGCTAGTTCTGACCGCCACTGACGGCGCCGCGCGTATAGAGATTGTGGCCGACTCAGGAATTGGAGAAAACTCCATAGAGCGATTCGCGCGTGGGGGCGAGACCGTGATACGCGTGCGCGGCGCTCGCTCGCTTCTGCGCCCGGCTTATTCCGCGAGCGACGTAGTGATGCGAACGGTTCGCACCTATTCAGGCGAATCGAACGGCGAGCCGTACGTTGACATAGTTATAGCCATGACCGAGGGCGACGCTATCGCCCCGCGCAAGAATTTCAACCGGCTGGTCATAGGGGTTACAAACGAGATTGCGCGTGCGCGCATAAAGGCCGCTCAGGCTGCCGAAGCGCAGGCACGCATGGATACTACGGGCACGCGCTCCGTCTCGATTGATTCCGCTCCGGTCACCGACGCGGTTCCTTCATCTCGCCCGTCTGTAGCAAGGTCTAACAGCACCGGCACGACCGCACCACTGGTTAATAATGCGGCCGCCTCCGGCGAGCAGGCTGTCAACAACAGCGCGCAGCTTCCCGCTTTAATAACGGCCCCTGTGGCTTCGGAAGTCCTTAACTCCAGGGCACAGCCCGTTGTGGCTTCACAGGCTCAGCCGCCTTCTTTCACTTTTCGCGGGCGCACGCTCTGGCTTGCCTCCGCTTTCAACCAGAAGGCGATTCCCGTAGACCTGTCGAACGCCCGCATCTTTTCCTGGAACGGGACTACTTATGCGGCCGTGCCTGATTTGTCCGGCGGCTGGTTGTACGTTCCTATGACTCTGGAAGCGCAGGGGCGCGTGCCGGGGCAGTGGATGCCTGGCACGACCGCAGCCGTGCGCGACGAGATAGGCGGTCACCCGTTCGGGCCGGGAGTGCTGCGCCCTTCGGTTCTGCTTGGCGGAGTGTTTGACGACAACTTTTTCTATCGTTCCGCGACGGGCGAGAACGTCGGCCTCTTTACGCTGGCGCCGCGACTGGAGTTCGAGATTCCCGGCGACACTCGCGCGCTGCGCATGATGTATGAAGCGCGCATTAGACGGCTGACAAATGGCAACTGGGTGAACGGGCAGACCTTCGATTTAGATACGCGCTCGAACCTGGGCCGCTACGTGAGGCTGGCATTCAGGAATCACTTCGTGCGCTCTGCGCTGGACCCCAGGGAGTTCGACCCGGCGGGCGAAGTCTACATCGTCGGCGACACCTTCATGCGCAACGACGGAGCGGTGCGGGCCGAATTCCTGCTCAACCCGCGCAGCCGCCTAGCGTTCGGCGCAGGCTACAATATTGTTGACTGGGACGAGGACTACATACAGGGCGCGCCGCTTTTCATAAACTACGGCGAGCTTTACACGGACATCGCATACGAACGCGATATCTCGGAATCTACCACGGCGCTTGCCTCTTTCTCTTTCGCCAACACGAACACGACGGCGCCGCTTCGCCCTGAGTTCAACGGCCTGAACGCCAACTATCGCTACCAGTTTCAGGTAGGGGCGCGCATGCAGATTACCGAGACCAACGGGCTGGCCGTCCGTGCCGGGTACGAGCGTACGGATTTCCGCCACGCGCCGGTTGCGAACGACTACAACACCCTGATTTTCGACCTGCTTTACAGGCGCGACATGACGGAAAGAATAAATTTTGAGCTCGCGGCTCTGAGAAAAACGCAGGTTTCGACATTTAATCTAGAAGGAGGCAACGCACGCCTCCTCTCGACAGGCGCTAAGGCGCGCGTTGAAGGCCGCGCGACGGAAAACCTGAAGCTGGGTTTTGGCCTTGATTATCAACAGTTAAGCTTCCCGGTGGCGGTCGTCCCCGCCACGACCGGTTCGGGCGGAATCCCGCTCGGGCAGTTTGCCGGGGAGTACAGGAAAGACCACCTGTACGGTTTTTCCTTTGACGCCGGGTATCAGTTGACGGAGCTTGTTCGCTCCAGTTTCGTCTACAGCTTCAGCCGCAGGGATTCCACGCTTCCCGTGCTGACCTTTAACCGGAACCGCCTCTCGCTGGTCTTGGAGTTCGGTCGACGCAACAACACGCGCGGGCGACCGTTCTAACCGAGCCAGGCTCAAAAGCGACCCCTTCGGCCCGCCGCTTCCATTGCCCGGAAAAAGCGAGCACAGGGTCGCTCTAATAAACGAAGAAGTTAAGAGTGCATTATGAAAAAAGTTCTATACTCTGCGGCGCTGGCGCTTTTCGTCTCGGCTGCGCCCGTACTGGCCGCACAACCCACGCAGGCCGCAAACTCACTTTCCGGCGCGGAAAAGGGAAACAACATAGCCCCTCGAACCGCTCCCACTTCAGGCGACAAAGAGAAGAAGGAGCCGGAGAGAGCAAAGACGGCCGGAAGCGAGCAGACAGAGAAGCCCGCGCCCGTGACCGCTTCGGCCACTACCGTCTCTAACACGAACGCAAACGTAACTTCCGACGCGCCGCAGCCCCGACCCGTGACCGTCACGCCTCCCGTCACGAGCGAGCCTGCAAGGACAGGGAATGCTACGGCCATCCCGCCGGCTGCTCCGAGCGCCGCCCTCATGAACATCTACCGCGTAGGCGTGGGCGACGTGCTGGACATAAGGCTGCTGAACTCTCCTGCGCGCACCTCGACTCTCTATACTGTTCTGCCCGGCGGGATGATCGATTACCCGCTGGCGGGAGAGCCGCTCACGGTCTCAGGCTTGACTCCCGAAGAGATAGCCACAAAGCTACAGTCACTAATAAAGATTTACGAGAAGCCGCAGGTGAGCGTGAACGTGCGCGAATACCAGAGCCACACGCTGATTATCACGGGGCTCGTGAACGACCCGGGCCTGAAGTATTTAAGGCGCGAAGCAGTCCCGCTCTACGTAATAGTGACGGAAGCGCAGCCGCGCACGGAAGCCGCGCGTGCCGTCATCATGCGCCAGGGCGCGCCTAACGTGACGATTGACCTTTCGGATACGAACGCCATGTCAGCGCTCGTTCAGCCCGGCGACGTGATTAAGCTTGCTCCCGCTCTGCCTCAGTTCTATTTCGTAGGCGGCGCAATCAACGACCCCGGCCAGAAGGGCTTCCACACGGGCCTGACTTTAACGCAGGCCATACTCGCGGCGGGCGGAACCACCCGCTTTGCCGGAAGCGAAGTGAAAGTCTCACGCACGGGCGCGGACGGGAAACTTGTCACCACTAAATATAGTCTGAAAAAGATTGAAGACGGGAAGATACCAGACCCCTTGCTTCAGCCCGGCGACCGCGTTGAAGTCAGCCGCAGCGGCTGGTAAAAGTCCGTTAGATAGTAAATGGTGAATAGTAAATAGAAAGAGCCTGCCTCTTTCTATTTACTATTCACCATTTACTATCTACTTTTTAGGTCTTGTTTTAATGCTCCTGAAAACAGTATGATGTGGGTTGTGCCGCGAGACGAACGCCTCAGCTATCCGGCAATTCTGGTTCAGGTTTATCACTGAAAATTTTTTGTCATTTATCAGATTTCAAGAACGCACCTTCTTTCCCGGAGGGATAAGACTTTGATTACCCGAAATCGAACGGGAGCGTGGGCGCTCACAGTAGCGCTTCTGTTGTCTCCTTTAATGCCTTTATCAGTGCCTGAAATCCTGGCGGCAACGCAGCAGGAGCAGCAGTCAGACGTGCCGACCGATGCCGAGCAGGCCATGTTCTCGCGCGGTCAGACGCTCTATAATCAGGGGCGATACGACCAGGCCGCTACTGTTCTGAAGGATTTTCTCAAGAACTATCCCAACAGCATTATCACAGACCTGACGCTCCTGTGGCTGGGCCGCTCCTACATGCAGTTGGGCAAGTTTCAGGACGCCGAAGCCATAGGCCAGCGACTGCGCACCATCAAGGACACCCCGTTCGCAGAAATCTATGAAGGTGAAATGCAGGCCGCGCGCCGCGAATCGTCCGCGCGCCGCACTACCACAGCGCCGACAACCGCACCGCCTTCCACGGAAACGAAGCCCGGTACGACTCCGCCTGTGGCCGCGCAGCCGAAGCAGACTCCTCCTCCGGTTGTTTCCCCGACTCCTTATATGGTGACGGGCCCCTCCGCCGCCACGGCGCAGAGCAACAGAAGAAGCACTGGCACACCGGGCGCGACCCTAAATACTCCATCACAGAATGTTACTCAGAATAATAGTTCGCCCGAGATTGCGCAGAACCCCAGAGGGCGCAGGCGAGGCAGAGGCAGACAGGTTCCGCCGACTCAACAGCAGGCGCTTGCAAACACGGGCCAGCCCAGGACTGTGACTTCTCCTGTCAATTCAAACGCGAATGCAAACACGCAGGGAGCTCTCAACACCACAACACGAACCGCCGCGACGCCCGTGCCGCAGCCTTCCGCTAGGCAGCCTTCAACGGCCACCGAAACG
>DASVVZ010000061.1:0-1849 GCA_036389875.1 Pyrinomonadaceae bacterium | reverse complement strand
TCCGACAGTAATAGCGGAAGGCTCGTTGCCGGGCGAGTGAATCTGGCCGTAGATTTTATTGCCCTGAGAATCTTTACCGTTGTTTCCGGCTGCGGCGATGACGACTACGCCCGCATCCGACAGCCGCCGCACCGCTCGGCAGATGGGGTCGTTCCTGTAAGTATCAATCGCAGGCGCGCCCAAACTCATGTTGACCACACGAATCTTGTAGAGCGCGCGGTTCTGTAGCACCCAGTCGAGCGCGGCCAGCAGCGCAGAGGTAGAGCCTGCGCCCTGCGAGTTCAACACGCGCAGGTTAATGATGTCCGCGTTCGGAGCCATCCCTATGTATTCGCCGTTCGAGATGCGACCATTCCCGGCGGCAGTGGAGGCTACGTGCGTGCCGTGGCCGTAAGGGTCGTCCGTGCGATTCTCGCCCGTGAAGTCGCGGCTCGCCACCACTCGCAGGCCGTTGCTGTTGTTGAGAAACGACCTGTGCGACGTGTCTATGCCGGAATCAAGTATGGCTATGCCTACGCCTGTGCCGTTCAGGATAGTGGTCGAAGAAACTAATCCCAGAAGCGAATATGACTTCTGCTCGCGCACCGTGTCTAAGCCGGTAGTCGTGGTGACGTGTCCGAAGGGAATGGTCTCCTGGTCTAAAGAGATGTTGAAGACCTCTTCGAACGAGGCCAGCTCCGGGATTAAAGCCATCGGCAGTTTGAGAGAATAGGTGTCCAGGCTCTTCATGTAGCGCCGCATGTGAACGCCGTTGCGGTTGAGAAGAGCATTGACCCTCCCGCTGGGTTTACCTTTTAGCTGCAAGATGACGGGAACGCTCTCTTCGTCAGGCTCGCCCGCTCTGCCCATTCGCTCCCGCAGGTCTGGTGAAATCTTCCTGTCAGCTCCATACTTTTGCGCCTCGGCCGTGTAGTCTCCGTCGGGCCTGAGATAATTCGCGTGCGCGCGATTGGTTGCCGGAACGCCCGCGCCTAAACAGACCAGCAAGGGGAGAGTTATCCATGCCACGGCAAGGGAATGCCTGAGCTTTTTCACCTGATTCCTCCTTTGATACAGCCCGGCGCGCGAGCTTTGCCCGCCGGCTCGCATCAATCTTCTGTTCACGTCTTTTTTCAACCCGTCCTGCATCTCTCTTGACTCACCTCTGTACATAACCCGTAATCCAGGGAATTTTTGAAAATCTCTTACCCGAGCCTCTCTCACTTCATAGAGGCAGTAGCGTCGCCGCCAATCATCGCGGACTGCGCCGCCACGTAAGAATCGCCCAGCAGAATGCCGTCGCCCAGTAGTATCCCGTCACCGAGCAGTATCCCGTCGCCCAGCAGAATGCCGTCACCGAGCAATATGCCGTTGCCGGTGAGCGCGTCCGTGCCTACGAAGAATGCTCCGGTTGATATTGACTGGCCGTCGCTCGTCAGAATGCAGTCGCCCAGAAGAATGCCGCTCGTCATCTTTGTAGAGTCGAGCGAGAAGCCGTAGCCTTCTTCGACCCCATCGTCCAGCAGATAGCCTGTGCTGTAAACCCTCTGGTACCTGGCTATCAGCTCGCTTCCCGTACCGTAAGTGCGGTTGAAGACGATGCCCTTCGCCCAGGAAAAAGTTTCTCCTGCGATGGTGGTCTGCGGCTGAGGCGGTGCGCCGGTTAAAAGCGGGTCGCCCACCGAAAGCAGCAGCCCGGACGTGAAGACGAGGTCAGAGCGAACGAGCCTGGCGAGCCTGACAGCGCCTTCCAGATTAATCTGACCCGCACCCTGCTCCAGCATGTTAGAGCCCGCAAGCGGCTGCGCCGTGTACATGAGAATGGCTTTAATCAGGTTGGGAGTCAGATTAGGATTTACCTGTAGCAGCA
>DASVVZ010000060.1:0-8627 GCA_036389875.1 Pyrinomonadaceae bacterium | reverse complement strand
TGACGGCAGCGCCCGCGCCGCTTGCCAGCCTGGGCGTCTCTGTTCCTCCGACAATTGAGGCCGTGGTGCGACACGCGCTGGAAAAGGATGCGGACAACCGCCCGCAGACGGTCGATGCTTTCATCAGCGAGCTGCGCGACGCCGTCGCTCAAACCTCTGCTTCGCTGAATCGCACGCAGATGGCCGGGCCCGGCTATCAATCCGAAACCATCATCACGCCTTCGTCGCCTTCGCCTCCCTCTATCTCCATGGGGCCTCAGCCCGCAACTACGACCATGCGTATTCGCACGACTCCGCCGCGGGCGCGCGTCACCATCAACAGCATAGAGGTCGGGATGTCGGACGGGAACGGCCAGATGGTTATCACGGACATCCAGCCGGGCAAGCATCTGGTGCGGGTGCGTCAGGACGGCTACGCGGATTGGGAGGGGCAGATTGAATGCTCTGGCGGCACCTGCGATGTGAGCGCGCAGCTACAGAGCCTGATGGCCACCAGCCTGCCGCAGATGTCCAACGACCAGTACGCGGGAACCATCAGCGCCGCCAACATGGACTCTTCCCAGCAGCAGAGCTACGCGGCCATGGAGGCGCAGCGTCTTCGCGCTCAGGCCGCGCAGCTCGAAGAGCAGGCCCGGCGCGAAGAGTCCGAGCGTCGTGAGCGCGAGCGCCGCGAGCAGGAGGAGCGCGACCGCATAGCACGCGAAGAGGTGCAGCGCGAAGAGGAAGCGCGCCTGCGAGCCCAGGCCGAGGCCCGCGAGCGAGCCGAAGCCGAAGTGCGACGTAAGGCCGAAGAGGAAGCGCGCCGCGCCGATGAGGAGAGAAAACGCGCCGAGCTTGAGGCGCAGCGCCGGGCGGAAGAGCAGGCCGCGCGAGAGAAGGCTGAAGAAGAGGCACGCCGCAAAGCCGAAGAGGCGATGGCCGCACGCAAGCAGGCCGAAGCGGAGGCCGCAGCCCGCAAGAAGGCTGAAGAAGAGGCCGCGCGTCTTCGTGCCGAGCAGGAAGAAGCGCGACGCATGGCGGAGCAGGAAGCCGCCAGACGCGCCGAAGAGGAGCGCCAGCGAGCCGAAGCCGACGCGCGCCGCCGCGCCGAAGAGGAAGAGTCCCGTCGCCTGGCGGAACAGGCGCGCCTTCGCGCCGAAGCCGATGCGCGCGAGAAGGCGGAGGCCGAAGCAAGACGCCGCGCCGAAGAGGAGCGCGCTCGACAGGAACGGGAGCAAAGGGAGAGAGAAGAGCGCGAGCGGGCGCTTCAGGCCGAGAGGGAGAGAATCGAGAGAGAGCGTCGTGAGCTTGAAGAGCAGCGTGCGCGTCTTGCCGCCACCTCCATCTCGCCTGGCGTTGATTTAAGTCAGACACAGCCGCAGCGACAGGGCATCACCACCGGGCCCGTTGACCCGAACGCGGGCGCGCAGTCGCACCCCAATATGGGCTACCAGAGCCAGCCGCAGTTCCAGGCATCCTCGCCCGGATTCGCGGCCACGGAGCCTAAGAAATCCGGCCTGCCCGTGGGGCTGATTGCCGCAGTGATAGGCGTAGTCCTGCTGGTAGGCGGTGGCGGCGGCATATACATGCTGACTCGCTCTAAGCCCGCGACTGAGACGCCACAGACGCCTTCGAATCCGAATCAGAAACCGGGCGAAAACAACAAGCCGGAATCAAACGGGTCTATTAAGCCTGACCTTGTATCTCTGCCGGGAGGCACCTTCCAGATGGGGCGCTCCGACGGCGCTGAGCAGGAGGGCCCGGTTCATTCCGTCACGGTCACGGCCTTCAGTATAGACCGCACGGAAGTCACCAACGCCGAGTACGCTCAGTTCGTAGCGGAGACGAGCTACGCCGCGCCAAGCCATTTCAGGGGCGGCAAACCCGCCGGTGGGCAGGAGCAATGGCCCGTGACGAACGTCTCTATTGAGGACGCGAAGGCGTTTGCCGCGTGGCGCTCCAAGCGTGACGGCGTGACCTATCGACTGCCTACGGAAGAGGAATGGGAGTATGCGGCCAGAGAGGGCGGGCAGGGAAATCTCTTCCCCTGGGGCGACGCCTGGGCCGAAGGCAAGGCCAACGTCAACGCCGCGTCCCTCAAGCCCGTAGGCTCATCTGCCGACGACAAGACGCGCTCGGGAATCGTTGACATGATAGGCAATGCCTACGAGTGGACAACGTCCAAGGCTTCGTACTACCCGGGCAGCCGCGGGCAGGTCAGGCCCGACAATAAGGACTGGATAATTGTGCGCGGCGGGGCGTACATCACAGACATGAGCAAGAGGAAGATTTCTGCGGCCTTCAGAGACTGGATTCCTGCGACGACGCAAAATTCAGGTCTGGGCTTCCGCCTGGTGCGCGCGCAGTAAGCTGTGGAAAGCGCCCCGGATGCTGCCTCTCTTTCTCTCTCTGTGCACGCCCGCTCTATAATTGATCGTCAATTTAGGAGGTGAGGCGCGCGCCGCCAAGAGTTTTATGAAAGGAATCGTGATGAAACCCGATAGCTTTTATCCCTCAATCTTTCGGCCCGTAACGCTGGCAGTATGTGCCGCGCTCATACTGGCCTGCGCCGGCGTCAATTTCGCGCAGGAGGCCGGCGGCGACCTGGGAGGCGGCGCGCTCGTCTTCAGGCCGCGCAACCCCGAGACCACCAGCAAGCGCCGCACTAATCCGAATCGCGGCAGGACGGGCACGGGCCCGCGAGTCGGCGGTCGGACAGGCACGCGCACGGCCAACAATCCTGCGGCAGCCGCTGAGCTTGAAGAGCGCTACGAAGACTTGCTCGACGAAGGAAACGAAGCGCGCGACGACCGCAAGTATACGGAAGCCGAAACCGCCTACCGACAGGCTCTGCAATTGAAGCCTAAGGACTGGCGCGCGGCCTACGGGCTCGGAAACATCTACACAGACCAGCAGCGCTGGGAAGAGGCGGAAACCTCTTACCGACAGTCGGTGGCCTTTAACCCGCTCGGCGCGGACGCCTTTGTGGCCTTGAGCTACGTGCTGATTCAGCCGCGAGCCTCCGGCAACGCCGCCAAGCGGCTCACCGAATCGGAGCAGTCGGCGCGCCGCGCCATACAGCTTCAGGCGAATAACGCTGTGGCTTACGACCGGCTGGGCGAAGCCCTGGTGGCTCGCGCTCTCCTGAACGCCGAGGCCGAAGCCTCGTACCGCAAAGCCGTGGAGCTTGACCCGCAGTTCGCGGTCGCCTACGTGCATCTGGCGCGCTTGATGAAGAAGACGAATCGCGCGAGCGATGCCGAGCAGAACTTCGTGCGCGCGATGGGGCTTGCCAAAGAGGCTCCCCAGTTTGTGCTGATTGCCGAAGCCATGCAGTCCGAGCAGCTTTATGCTGAATCGGAGCCCGTCATCAAACGCGCGCTTGAACTGGACGCACGCAACCCGAGCGCGAACTTCCTGATGGCGAAGTTCCACATCTACATGAGGCGGTTCCCGGATGCGGAAGGCTTCCTCAAGACAACGATAGAAGTCAGCCCGCGCAGCTTCGCGCCGCATTACGTTTTGGGCTCGCTCTATCTTCGCATGGAACGCCCGGAAGAGGCTGAGCGGGCCATCGCGCGCGCAGCCGATGTCGCTTCGCCGAATGACCGCAGGCAACTGGCGGGCGCATACGGTTTCGGCGGCATAGGCGACGCCTACATGAAAGCCGGGAGGAAATCGGACGCCGTGCGCGCATACGAGCGCGCCGTCTCGCTCGACCCGTCAAACACGGAGCTACAGGGAAAGCTGGCCGCCGCACGAGGATAAGAAAGGCAGTCGGAATGCGGAGCGCAGCAGTGATGAATTAAGAAAGGTTCTTCTTTTTATTCGTCCCTGCTGCCCTCTGACTTCTGCATTTTTGAGTATGCAGCGTTGTCCTAAATGTAATCGTACCTATCAGGATGATTCGCAGAAGTTCTGCACGTTCGACGGCGGGCGACTTATGGTTGACGCGCAAGCGCCGACCACTTTTGACCTTGGGCCAGCGCCGTCTACCGACCCACTGGGCGCGACCGTCATGGGGCCCGCGCCGGATTTGAATAAGACCGTGGCGGGCACGCCCCCGCCTTTGACTTCGGAGATCCCGCCACCGGCACAGACCGGGCCTACGACTCCTCCGGCGTCCACCTGGCAGGGAGCGCCGCACTCGTCTATGCCGCCACCGCCGCCGCCGCCGGCACAGACGGGGCCTACTACGACTTCGCCGCTCGCGGCACCGCCGGGCGCCACGTCTCAGCCGCCGCAGCCAACGGCTCCCGTAGCATCTTCCGGCGGGCTCGCGCAGAACTCCGCTATTAACACGGGGCCTCAGACGGGGCCCGCCACGAATGCCCCTGCCGCTCAATCGGGCGCGCTCGGCGGGCAATCGATTCCGCCCTCTACTGCCGCCGCGCCGCGCCCCAAGTCGAACAAGATGCTGCTTCTGGCAGGCGGCATCGCCGTTCTTTTCCTGCTGGTTATAGGCGGCGGCGCAGCCTTTTACTTTATCGGCATGAAGCCCAGGGCCGAGACCTCGGGTAATAGCGGCTCCGGCCCGACTCTTGAGAGAGGGGCTGGCGGTGCCAACACCAATTCAAATTCGAGCGCGAACGCAAATTCCGGGAACGCTAACGCGGCTTCGACTACCGGTCAGCCGCCCGTGGTGCCGCCCCCGAACTCCACGCGCTTCGTCAATTCGCGCGACAAGGTGACGGGGAGCCTCTCGGAGCACTTCGTGGACTTCTCGCTCTACTACCCGAACGGTTGGACTGTGGACGCCAAGGCGGGGTCGAGCGGCTCGAGCAACTTCTTCAAGGCCGACCGCATGCTGAGCGACGACACGGGCGATTACCTTCTGGAGAGACTCGCCATAGGGTGGTATCAGAGCAACGGCACAATGCAGTTCGACCGCCCGATATTTCCGAATCGAGTGGAGTATTTCAATAACCTGTTGGCTAAGGATTATCCTAACTACCAGAAGGTCTCCGAAGGCGAAACCAAAGTCAACGGCATGGATAGTTATCAGTTCACGTTCAAGAGCCTGGTCAAGGGAACGGGCAAGGGCGACATGGACATTTGGGGCCGAGTCATATTCCTGCCCGCCGGCAATGAGGATGCGCGCAACGGCGTCGTGCTGTTGATGCTGGCCTCATCGGCCGCGCCTGAAATCAAGAGCCTGGACGACGTGGGCGAAAAGGGAGAATTGCCGACCATCTTGAAAACCTTCAGGTTCGGCTCATAGCCACCGCGAAAAGACGGTTTTCAGTTTCCAGTAAATACAAGTTTGCTTTTAACTGGAAACTGAAAACTAAAAACTGAAAACTGTTTTTAACTCGTCACTACTTTTATTGCCTCATCTATACTGGAAATGGGTAACTGGAATCTATGAAAATCGTTCTTGCACAGGAGCGCAACGGCCAGCCCGGCCAGGAGCGCGCGTATGAACATCAGAGCATAAAGGTCGGGCGCGACCCCGCCGATTGTCATCTGGTCTTTGACCAGAGCGAGTGGCCCATGGTCTCGCGCAAGCACGCTGAGTTTCGCGTCAAGGGCGACAAGTGCCTGATTGTTGACACCAATTCAAGCTTCGGCACCTTTCTTGACGGCCAGCGCGTGACAGAGCCTGCGGAGGTTCGCACAGGCTCGCGCGTCCAGTTCGGCGCGGGCGGCCCCATCATGCGCGTCGTCTCGCTTGAGGCGGCTGCCGCGCCCGCACCAAAAGTTGACCTGGGCGATTTGGAGACGCGCCGCGACATGGTGGGGGAGCCAGCCGTCCCCGAACCCGCAGGCGCTCCACAACCTCCGGCAGCACCGCAGCCCGGACAGCAGCCGCAGCAACAGCGGCCGGTTGCGCCGCCTCCGCAAAAGGCCGCGCCGCCGCCTCCTCCTCCTCAGCCGAAACCTGCGCCGCCTGCCGCTCCTCCGCCACAGCCGAAGGCATCTCAGCCGAGGGCTTCGGGCGGCGGCGCGGGCGCGTCTTCTCAGTCCGCCACGATCGAAGTCGTCAGCAGTTCGACGGGCCAGCTTCGACGGATACAGCTCGGCAGCGATGTGACGCGCATGGGGCGCGACCCGGAGATGGAAGTGGCGATTGAAGCTTCGGCCGCCGTGGTCTCGCGCCGTCACGCAGAGATACGAAAGCACGACGGCCAGTTCGTCCTGCACGACCTCGGAAGCTTTAACGGCACGCTCATCAACGACCAGCGCATCACCACGCCCACGCCGCTCTACGACAACGACCGCATACAGCTGGGAATGGGTGGGCCAATCCTTCGCTTTATAGACCCGGCTCATCCGGCTCCGGCCGGGCTGTCGCAGGCGGGACAGCGCGCCGTCGGCTCCGCAGTCGCGCCCGCAGGAATGCCCCCCGTCTCCGGCCCCATAGCAGAGGTCGCGGGGATGCACACGATGGTCGTCAAGGGTGGCTCGGGCGCTCTGCAACAGCAGCCGCAGGCCCCGCAGGCCGGAGGCGCGCAGCCGCAGCTTCTCATGCAGCGCCCCTTCGACAAGCCGACTCTGTCCATAGGCCGCGCCCCCGACAACGACGTGCACCTGGACGGTCTGCAAATCTCCAATCACCACGCGCGGCTGCACAACTCCGGCGGGCAGGTGGTCATAGAAGACGCGGGCTCCACCAACGGCGTCTACGTCAACGGCAACCGCATCACGGGCCGCCATCCGGTGCAGAACCGCGACATAGTTCAAATCGGCCCCTTCGTGCTTCAGGCAGACACGCAGCGCGGGATAGCCGTCTTCGACACCCGCTCCAAGACGCGCATAGACGTGATTGACATCACGAAGGAGGTCCAGAACCGCTCGGGCGGCGGCAAGATTAAGCTCCTTGATGACGTTGACCTGACGATTCAGCCGAACGAGTTCGTGGGGCTGCTTGGCCCCTCGGGCGCGGGCAAGTCAACTCTCATGGATGCCTTGAACGGCATGCGCCCCGCGACCGCGGGCCACGTGCTCATCAACAACCTTGACCTCTACCAGCATCTGGACTCCATCAAGCAGTCCATAGGCTACGTCCCGCAGGACGACATCATTCATCGCGAGCTGACCGTCTACCGCACGCTCTACTATGTGGCGCGGCTCAGGCTTTCGCGCGACGTGTCCACGCAGGAGATTGACCAGATAGTCAACGAAGTGATGGACGTGACGGGCCTCAGCGAGCGCCGGGACGTTCCCGTCGGCCAGCTTTCCGGCGGCCAGAGAAAGCGCGTCTCCATCGCCGTGGAGCTGATAACGAAACCGTCCGTCATCTTTTTGGACGAGCCTACTTCGGGGCTGGATCCTGCCACGGAAGAGAAGATAATGAAGCTCTTCCGGCAGATCGCGGAATCGGGCCGCACAGTAATCCTGACGACTCACGCCATGGAGAACGTGAAGCTCTTCGACAAGATCGTCGTCATGATGCGCGGCAAGCTCGTCTGGTACGGGCCGCCTAAAGAGGCCCTGCAGCACATCAAGGCCGACAGCTTCAAAGACCTCTACGACAAGCTGGAAGCGCCCATTGATGAGCGCGTTGCGAAGATGGGCGCTCTGCCTCCGACTGCCACCAAAGAGCAGAAGGCAGCCTACAAGCGGCAGAAGGAGCAGATTTCCGAAGAGGTCGCGGAAGAGTGGAAGCGCCGCTTCATGCAGACGCAGCAGTACCAGCGCTTCGTGGCCCAGCCACTGGGCGATTTGAAGAACCGAGCCACGCAGGCCATAGCTCCGCAGAAGCGCAGGCCGACCGTGACCGACGCGCTTCGCCAGTGGGGCACGCTCGCGCGCCGCTACATGGAGGTGCTGGGGCGAGACCGCTTCAACCTGCTGATTCTCTTCGGCCAGGCCCCGATTGTAGCTTTCATGACTTATCTGGTCGTGAGCGCGACGAACCCGCGCGACTTCATCTACTTCGTGCTGTCGCTGGTGGCCGTCTGGTTCGGCACATCCGTGGCCGCGCGCGAGATAATCAGGGAGCGCGCCGTCTACAACCGCGAGCGGATGGTCAATCTGGGGCTGTTGCCTTACGTCGGCTCAAAGCTCTTCGTGCTCTCTATGATAGTGGGCGCGCAGTGCATAATGCTGTGGGGCACTTTGAAGCTCTTCGATCTCGCGGGGCTGATGAAGATGCCGGGCTACCTGCTCGGCCTGCCGCAGCTACTGATAATGATTCTGACGGGCATAGTGGGCATCGCGCTCGGCCTCTTCGTCTCGGCCATAGTCAAAACCGGCGAGATGGCGACGAGCCTCGTGCCGCTCATATTGATTCCGCAGATCCTCTTCTCGGGGCTGGTGGGCGTGCCGAAAGGCATCTCCAAGGTCGTGGGCCTCGCCATGCCTGCCACCTGGGCCTTTGACGAGATGAAGCGGCTGTCGGATTTGGACGTGCTGCGCGGCAAGGATGAGGGCGCGCAGGCCGCGGACAAGAACGACGGGCGCGGCCTCTACAAGCAGGTGGAGTACGAGAACGACGAGAACATAGCCAGGTCGAAAAAGAAGATAGAGGATTACAAGACGGACGCGGACGAAAGCTCTAAGGCTTACCAGCGCAAGATGGATGAGTACCAGCGACAGGCTTCGCTCTACCAGGCCGGGCAGACGACCACCTACCCGACCAAGCCTGATCCACCCGAACTGTCTACGCCGCCCAAGCCGGACGACCCGGTCAGGATCCCTGACGA
>DASVVZ010000059.1:0-23417 GCA_036389875.1 Pyrinomonadaceae bacterium | reverse complement strand
AGCTCGCCTCGCCCCTCTATCATCTCAGGGTGCGCGGTCATGGCTCGTACTACGCGACCGCAAGCCTCTCTCGTCGCATCATCCAGCCACTCAGGAGGCCGCACCAGCCGCGCATACATCAGCGCCATAGAGCGCACGGGTATGGCGAAATTTGGCGCGCTGCAACCATCTATACCGATGCCCATCTCCGCCACGGGCACGTCCGAGAATTGAGCGACCGCGCGCGAAATCATCTGCTGCACGGGATGCTCGAATCGCTCGTAATCTTCCACAGGCGCTTTGAGATAAATCGCCAGCACGAGCATCATAGCGTGCTTGCCGGAGCAGTTGTTGTGTATGGCCGAAGGCCTCTCGCCCAGCCGTTTCAGCTCTTCGGCGGCATCTTCCCCGTACGGCTCGTGAGAGCCGCAATTAAGCGCGCTCTCGTCCAGCCCTATCTTGCTCAGCATGGAGGCGACGGCTTCCCTGTGCTCGGCTTCCCCGTTGTGCGAGCCGCAGGCGACGGCTATCTCCCTGTCCGTGATACGGAAGTGATCGGCCGCGCCCGTACTGATGAGCGGAATCACCTGATGCGGCTTGGCCGAAGAGCGCAGGAACGTCACCGTCTCGGGCGCTCCTTTCGAAAGGAGCACGCGGCCTTCGCCGTCCACGGCCGACAGGTGGCCGTGGTGGCGCGACTCGGTGAGCGCGCCTCGCCTGACCTCGACAAAGAGCGCGGGTGCGTTTTGAGCCGCCTGCGTCCGGGGGCCCTCTTCAATAATCAGCGATGCTTCTCTATTCACGCCTGGGCCACGTTGAAATTCTCTACGTTCAGTTCGATGCCTGAGGCGGGGACAGCGCCCAGCGCCTCAAGCGCAGCCCTGATTAGCTCTATATTGTCATAGAAGATAACGACAATATCGCCTTCGCCCATCCTCTTAATCTCACGCTCGGCCGCCTCTTGCTCGTCGAGCACTACCTGGCAGTCTCGCTCAGGGACTTCATCCTTGACGGCGCGCATCAGCAGTTGCGCCACCTCTCCGGGCGCACGGCCTCTCAGGTCCTTGTCTTCCTTGATGATGATTCGATTGAAGCCGCGCGCGGCTATGCGCCCGGTCTCTTCGATTAACTCGTTGGTTCGGTCGCCGGGCGCTCCCACAATGCCCGTCACTTTGCAACCATGCCACTGCATGGCCATGCGGCATACAGACTCAAGCGCTGCCGGGTTATGCCCGTAGTCCAGCAGCACGTAACCCGCGCCCAGCCGGAACAGGTTACCCCTTCCGGCATTGTGCTCTTCGTTGCGAAAGCTAATCAGAGCGCGTGCCGCTTGGTCTATGGTCAGCCCATGCGCGCGTGCGGCTGCGACCGCAGCCAGCGCATTCGCCACATTAAACTCCGCGACGCCGCCCATGGTCGCCGGGATATCAGCGACCCGCACCACCTCTCTTTCAATCTCGCCGCGCGCTTCAATTATCAACCCCTCGCGGACGAAGTAGGCTGTGCCGCCGAGCGACGCGTGGCGCTTGATGAGCAGGTGATTGTCACGAAGCGAGAAGTAGACGACCTGCTTCGGTATGCGATTGACCCGGTCGGCCTCCATCAACCGGGCCAGGTGTTCGTCGTCCGCGTTCAGAATCAACGTCCCGCCTTCGCGTACGCGCTCGGCCACCAGGGACTTTATGTAGACCAAATCTTCCACGGTCTCAATTCCGTCCTGACCCAGATGGTCGGGTTGTATGTTTGTCATGACGGCTATGTCCGACCAATCGTAGCCGAGACCGCGCCGCGTTATACCGCCGCGCGCCGTCTCAAGCACGGCCACTTCCACGACTGGGTCTGACAAAACCGTGCGCGCAGAATGCGGCCCCGTCGTATCGCCTTCGACTATTCGCTCGCGGCCTATGTAGATGCCGTCGGTCGTGGTCATGCCTACGACCGCACCCGCTTCCCTCAGAGCGTGCGCTATCATGCGCGTCACGGTGGTCTTGCCGTTCGTGCCGGTAATAGAGATTAAGGGGATGCGAGACGCCTGAGCATCAGGATAGAGCAGGTCACAGATTGCGCCGCCCACGTCGCGCGGCTTACCCTCGCTTGGATAAAGATGCATGCGAAGGCCGGGCGAAGCGTTTATCTCTATGATGCCTCCCGAATCTTCTCTTAAAGGCTCGGTTATGTCTTTGAGCACGAGATCTACGCCGCAGACATCCATGCCTATGATGCGCGCCGCGCGCTCGCACATGCGGGCGACGCTCTCATGAACTATGTCTGTTACGTCGCGGGCGGTCCCGCCCGTAGAGAGATTTATGCCTTCGCGCAGGACGACCATCTCGCCCGCGTGCGGGATGTGCGTCAGGCTCAGTCCGGTCTTTTCCAGATGCGCCAGCAGTATCGAATCGACCTCGATTCTGGTGAGCGGCTTTTCGTGTCCCTCGCCGCGCAAAGGGTCCTGGTTGGCAAGCTCAATCAGCTCTGCCACCGTGTGCTCGCCGTCCCCGAAGACGTGCGCCGGGTGGCGCTCGCTGGCCGCCACCATTCGATTGCCTATGACCAGAACGCGATAGTTACGGCCCACGTAAAGCTCTTCCACCATCACGTGCGTTGAGAACTCCCGCGCTATATGAAAAGCGTGCGCGACCTCTTCCGGCGTGTTCAGGTTAAGCGAGACTCCCTTTCCCTGCCGCCCGTCCAGCGGCTTGACTACGACCGGCGCGCCTATGCGATTCAAGGCATCAACGGCGTCCGTCCACGTCTCGACCGTGATGGAGCGTGGCACAGGGATGGAAGCCTGTTCGAGCAGTATCTTCGTCAGCTCCTTGTCGCCCGCGACCTCCATAGCGATGGCTCGCGTGGCATCCGAGACTGCCGCCTGAATGTGCTTTCGATTCTTTCCGTATCCGAGTTGCACGAGGCTTCCGTCGCCTATTCGAAACCACGGAATGCCGCGACGCTCGGCAGCGTTGACGATGGCGCGCGTGCTGGGCCCCAGTTCCGTGCGCCCGGCTATGACGCGCGCTTCCTCTAACTTCTCTTCGAGCGGGAACGGGTCGCCTATGACCAGCGCTTCGACCAGCTCTACGGCGACGTTCAAGAGATGCCGCATCGCCTGCTCGGCCATGTATTCGACAATGACAAAGTAGCGGCCCCTCTCGCCCGCGTAGCGAGCGCGTCCGAAGGAGACGGGGATCCCCGCCAGCTCGCTCAGCTCGAGCGCCACGTGCTCTACCGTGTGAGCGAAATAGGTTCCCTCGTGAAGTCGCTCTACGAAGCCGCCTCTACGCTCGCGCGAGCAGCGATGCTCGTAAAGCCCGGGCAGCACCTTGAGTAGCCGGTCCACGAAGCCCGGCACCTCGAAGCTCTCTTTTTCCGTCAGCTCTTCAAGGTAGAGCGTCATGACAAGCACTGGACGGTGCGTGCAGATGTTCGGCCCAGGCAGGGTTCTAATCTTGTCGATTCGCATACACCCTTATCCCTTTGTTCGTCCCTTCTGTTTGGATGATTTGGATTGTCCGTTCTTCTTCGCGCGCTTCTCCAGAATCGGCGCTCTCTTCTCAAGGTCGAAGCGGTGGCCTTCCGGCAGCACGTGAAGCTTCACGTCGTATAGAGCCAGGCTTTCATCCTCGCCTATGTCTGGCAGATTGGTGAACGTGATCGCGCCGGCATCCACCACCGTCACGGCCCCTTCGCCCACGACCCTGAACTCGCGCCCCTCTACAATCATCGCTGTGTTCTCGTCTATGCCGAACCCGAGGTCCTGAGGATAGTGGGCCACGGCCGTCAGCAGGCGTCCCATGCGGCCACGCTGAGAGAAGTGCGTATCAATCATAGCGCCGACGAGAAAGTCCATACCGGGGCCAATCTCCATGCCGCCGAAACGCGGGTTGCTGTCGGAAGCTCCGCCGATGAACATGGAGTTGGACATCATGGCCGCGCCCGCGCTCGTCCCGGCAATGACAGCCCCTTTGCTGCCCCTCTTGTACAGCAGGTCGTGCATCTTAGTGCCGCCCAGAAGCGCCGTTATCTTTAACTGGTCGCCGCCCGTGAAAAAGATGCCCGTGGCTTTTTCAAGCGCGGCGAGCGCCGTCTCGTCCTCCGCGTCCAGCCTCTGAGACACGTCGTAAGCCTCTACGTGGTCCACGCCGAGCGACTTGAAAGCGGTCTTGTATTCGCTCATGGCCTCGCGGTACAGGTCCGTAGCCACCGTCATCACGACAATGCGCGCACGAGCGCCGCCCGCGAGCGTGATGAATTCCTTGAGGATGCCGCAATCGCCTTCACGGTCTTCCTTGCCGCCTATGATGACCAGCTTCCCTTTAGCTTCCGTGACAGCCATAGCACTCCGAAAGAATCAGCTTTATGAGCTGGGTTTCTGTGATTTGAGCGGCAGCACGCCCGCCGCTTTCCTGGCACTAAGCCAAACAAAAATCGAGGCCGGAGCCTCTGTTTATTCAGGGGTTTTTGAAGTTAATCCGGGGGAATAGAATCAAATTTATACGACGCGGAAAGGGCTTAGTCTGTACGTAACTGTACGTAAAGTTGTGCCTGTAGAATTGTGATGAATTTGTGAGAAGGGCGGGCGCGTAAGTCTCGTCGTCAGGGCGCTTCTGCTTCAACAAGGCTCTCGTTTTCGGCCACTTCCTGCTCTATAAGCGGCTCACGATTTCTCAGGTCGAAATGGTAGCCGCGCGCCAGTATGTGAATCTTGACGCCGCAGAGAGTCAGTATTTCGTGCTCGTGCAGTCTCGGAAGATTTGTAAACGAAAGCTCGCCGGCATCAATGACGGTGACCGTGTTCTCGCCTATGACCTCAAGGATTCCGTCCTGTACGATGGCGGCAGTATTTTCGTCAACGCCCAGCCCTATGTCGTGCGGATGCTGGGCTATGGCTGAAAGCAGGCGGCGCAGGCGGCCACGCTGCTCGAAATGCTGGTCAATCAGCACGCCGGAGATGAACTCCATGCCGGATGAAAGCTCAACTATACCTACGCGAAAGAAGTTCTGCGTGAGGCCGCCGACAATCATGACGCTGGACATCATGGCCGCGCCCGCGCTCGTGCCCGCGAGCACCAGGCCCTCTTCGTGTCTTTTATGAAGAATCCTGTCTAGCTTTGTCCCGCCTACCAGGCTGGTGATGCGTACCTGATTGCCGCCCGTGAAAAAGACGCCGGTCGCCTTTTCAATAGCCTCTACGGCGTGAGGGTTGTTGGCGTGGCCGCGATGAGAGATGCCGAGCTTTCTGACGCTCTCGACACCCAGCCGCGTAAAGGCATCCACGTAGACCGAGGCCACTTCGGCAGGATATTCGGAAGCTACTGCTATGACGAAGATGCGCGCACGCGGTCCCCCGGCCAGTTCTACGAAGCGCCTGAGAATCTCCATCTCGCCGGTTTTGTCTTCCGCGCCGCCTATGATTACAAGCGGCCCTGCGTTCTGTTTCAATACCATGATTTACCTGAAGAGTTCGGGAACTTAAGCTTAATAGACTACGGCCCTCATCTTCAACTCGCGCGCATGCGCCGCCTTCACTATTGTTCCAATCTACAGGAAATGTAGATAGCCGGGACGGCTATGAAACCGTCCCGGCTATCTGTTTACGTCTTCAACTTACTAAAGCCGGTCGGCTCTTAGTAGAGTTCTTCTCTTTCTATCTCACGGTCTGTGCGCAGGTTGTTCTTCACGGAGAACGCGCCGGCCACGCCGTTCGCCACTATGTTCGCCAGATTTCTGTCGCCTTCGTTAGCCACTATGCCTTCGAGCGTGACGTGTCCCCGATTCACTATGATACGAAGCGAAGGATTCGTGCCCATCAGATAACGGTAGAGCCCGCCGGTACGCGCCAGAGCGCGATAGGTGCTGATGCGAACCGAATCGTCAAAGCTTGAGAGCGGCAGCACCTCAATCTGGTTTACAACTCGCTGTATGCCCTCGATTTTCGCCACGCGGCGCTCGGCATCCTTGCGAGTGGAGGGGCGCACCACCTGCCCGTACAAGGTGACGGTGCCGCCTTCTATCTTGTAGGCGAGGTTGTCAAAGACGCCGAAGTAAGGAAGCGTCACAAGCTCCTTGCGCACCTTTTTGGAAATCTGCTGGTAGCTCTGTTCGTTCTTATCCGCGGTCTTCGGTGCAGCTACCGCCGCCGAAGTCGCAATCAATACTGTCGCTGCTAGAGCGAGCATCTTCTTCATCATCGTTCTCATTTCCTTTTTCCCCTTGAACATATCGACTTCTCTCTTTTTACTGCCTCTGCGCCTTCACCTAGAAGTTCGTCAGGGCAGTTATAAGCTTCTGTAATGACAAGACGACCTGCGCCTGCTCGGCCTCGCTCAGAGATGAGAGAGCCGCGCCGAAGATGGCGTTGCGTCGCTCGCGGAACCTGTCTATCAGGCTCTGACCGTTACCCGAGAGCGCCACCAGAACCGCGCGCCTGTCATCCTCCGAAGACTTGCGCTCAATCAAGCCTTTCCTTAACAGCCTGTCCGTCAACTGGGTCGTGGCGGGCGCGGAAATCTTCAAACATTGAGCCAGCTTGCCGGTAGGGACGGTTCCCTCACGGTGAAGTATCCTCAAGACCTGAACCTGCGGCAGCGTTAAATCAAGCTCAGACAAGTGTTTCTGCAACTGATCCACCATCAACCGCGACATCGCTTCACCAAAACCGTCCAAAACGTCCGCCAACTTGTCCGTCGCTGCCTCGGCCATTCAGGAGCCTCCATTACTTAATTAACTTGAATATTTAAGATGCCTTAAGTATAATGGCGGTTGTCTTAAGTAGACAATCAGAGGTGTCTGGAGAAAGGATTCAGCCCCCTGTTTAAACTTGTAACCCGAACCGAACAGGAATCGTCCTTATTACAGGTATTTTTGATACTTAGATACAAGTTATGACAACAGACATTTATCCCATCTGGCAATCGGTTGAAGACGAAAGCGGCAAGTTGAGTCTGGCGGGCGCGACCGATTATGAGTTGACTCAGGCGGCCTCCCAGGGCGACATGGAGGCTTTTGAAGAGGTTTACAGGCGGCACCATCGCCGAGTTTTCAGCCTCTGCCTGCGCATGACGCAGAACCAGTCGGAGGCCGAAGATTTAGCACAGGATGTCTTCGTGCAGCTGTTTCGTAAGGTCGGCAGCTTTCGCGGCGAGTCTGCCTTTACGACCTGGCTGCATCGCATGACGGTCAATCAGGTCTTGATGCACTTTCGTAAGAAGAAGGTGCGGGACGAAAGAAGTTCCGAGGACGAGGAGACGCCCGATAGAATCGAGCCCGGCACGGAGAACCCCGGCGCCATGCCAGTGGTTGACCGCATAGCTCTGGACAGCGCGATTGCACAGCTTCCACCAGGTTATCGCACGACCTTCGTGCTTCACGACATAGAGGGTTACGAGCACGAAGAGGTCGCGCGCATAATGGGTTGCAGCGTGGGCACCTCGAAATCACAGCTTCACAAGGCTCGCATGAAACTGCGCGGCCTGCTCAAGCGGCAGAGCGCGCCGAAGCTCTTTCGCAAACTCACCGAAGCGTTCGAATAACATAGCCCCTTAAACAGTAGGAGCGTGCGGGATTAAGTTTCACTTTCCCGCACGCTCTTTTGTTGTCCGTTAGTAAAGGCTAGGCCGCTGTCGTCTCGCCGCCAAGGAGCGTCAGCACTTCGCCTGTGATGTAGCTTGAATCCGCTTCCGACGCGAAGAAGACGTAGGCCGGTGCCATCTCTTCCGGCTGCGCGGGCCGCTTCATGGGCGTGTCGGCTCCGAATTCCGGAATCTTCTCAGCGGGCTTATCCGATGGATTGAGCGGCGTCCACACGGGGCCGGGCGCGACGCAGTTGACGCGAATCTTTCGCTCCACAAGGTTCTGCGCGAGCGATTTGGTGAAGGCATGTATAGCGCCCTTGGTCGCGGAGTAATCCAGCAGGTCCTTACTTCCCTCAAGCCCCGTGATGGAGCCTGTGTTGATAATCACGCCGCCTTCCGTCAAATGCCGCAGCGCCGCCTTTGCCATGTGAAAATAGCCGTAGATGTTGGTCTTGAAGGTCATGTCCAACTGCTCTTCCGTAATATCTTCCAGCGAGTTCTGATGCTGTTGGAAGGCAGCGTTGTTGACCAGAATGTCCAGGCGGCCAAGCTCGCGCACGGTCTCGTCCACAGCCCTCTTGCAGAACTCCGCATCGCGCACGTCGCCCGGAAGCAGGAGCGCGCGGCGGCCCTCGCGCTCGACTGCGTCGCGAGTCTCCTTTGCGTCTTCATGCTCTTCCGGCAGGTAGACTATGCTTACGTCTGCGCCTTCGCGCGCGTACAGTACTGCCACGGCGCGGCCTATGCCGGAATCGCCGCCGGTTATCAGCGCGACCTTCTCTTTCAACTTGCCTGAGCCCGCATAGAGCGGGGCTTTGTACCGTGGCCTGGGTGAAAGCTCAGCCTCTATCCCGGGCTTGGGTTGATGCTGCGCGGGCATGGGCGACTTGGGTTCCTGCTGAGCCTCGCCCGCCCTGCTGCTGCCCCGTGCGGCCTTTTTCGAGCCGCCGCTTTTACTTCCCCCTTTATTGCTCTTTGTCCCGTTGACCTTCTTCGCGCTCTTCTTTCCTTTGCTGGTTGCCATCTAATCCTTTACCTGTCCTGTCAATAAATTTTATGTCGGGCGAGCGCCACTCAGTTCTCGCCCATGTCGCCGGAAGAGCTTCCGCCCGGTCTTTCAGGGTCTTCGCCTACGGACGTGCGCTCCTGCTCTTCTATGGGCGGGCTCGAATCTGCTGTCGAGTGACGACTGAGATTGTCCTCAGCCTCTTCTATAGGCTGGCCCGTTTTAGAGTCTATGTCGGGCGAGGCCACGCCGCCCGAATCCTTGTTCATGCTCAAGATTTTCCGCTCAACTTTCGGTGTCTGTGAATGAAAGGCTACTACTTCTTTCGCTTCTGGTCGCCCTTGTCGCCCTGTCCTGACTTGACTGTCCGCTTGGCGGGCTTCTTAATATCCTGCGAAAGAGAGCGGCCCACGTCGTCTGACTCTTCGAACTGCCCCTGCTCGTTTCGCCTGACGTAGCGCTTGTCGGTTCCTGTATTAATCAGCTCACGCTTTGCTGCTCCACCTTTAGCCATCTCGAAACATCTCCTCCCTGTTTAATGATTAATTCCCGAACAGCCGGACGCACGCGGGCGTCCGCTTACGACTCATCAACGTACGAAGGGGAATGGCACACTAAGGGAGAAACAAAAGGGTTAAATAGGGGTTTCGTCAAACTAGCACCCGCACGCGGCACACACAGTACGTTTACGTACAAAGATTGTGCCGGAGCCGTGCGCGCAATCAATGAATCAGCGCTTAAAGCTTTTTCGCTTCGCGCTTGAGCCGTGCGAAATCCTCTTTGACTTTTTGACCCAGGTCTTCGCGGTAGAACCTCACGGCCGGATGATAACCTACCAGATACTTTCGCCCCTCGTGCTCTATCAAGCGCCCGCGAGCTTCCGTTATGCTCTTTACGCCGAGCACCCTTTTCGCCGCGACCGCGCCCAGAAGCATAATCAGCTTCGGATTAACAAGCTCTATCTGCTCGAAAAGATAGTTGGAGGTGCAGGTGTCCACCTCCGGCTTCTTCGGCGTGCGGTTCTTCGGCGGCCTGCACTTGACCGTGTTGGTGATGAAGAAATCGGAGCGGTTGAGGCCGGTGCCTTCGAGCACGTGATCCAGATATCTGCCTGCCGAGCCTACGAAGGGATGGCCCGACTCGTCCTCTTCTTTGCCCGGAGCTTCGCCAATAATCATCACCTTGGCGGAGAATTTTCCGTCGCCCGGCACGGCCAGCGTGCGCGACTTCCACAAAGGGCAAAGCGTGCAGACGCGTATCTGCGCCGCCAGTTCTTCAAGCCTCGCCACGCGTTTTGATTTAGCCATCTTCTCAACTCTCCACAACCGGCCCGGTTTTCTCTCTTTTAAGCGCCTGCAATTTGCGTACTCGGTAAAATTCCTGTTAGCTTAGCTCTCGTGCATTCAATTCAAATTTTCACCGGGCCCGCTGTCACATGAAATTTTCAAAGCTCGCGCAAGTCTATGACCGTATCAGCCAGGCGCGCAACGATTCTGAAAGAGTTCGGCTGCTTGCAGATCTCTTCAAACAGGCCGACAAACAGACGCTCGAAGCGCTCGCGCATTTTACAGCAAGTGAGGTGGTTGACCCCCAGCTTTCGGACAAGCTGGGCATAGGGCCGGGCACAATCCGCGCTGCGCTCGCGTGGCTTGCGGGCGTTGAAGAGAGCGAGATCGAGACCGGCGTCAAGCTCACGGGCGACATGAGCGAGCTTGCCGGGCAGCATGCCGGCGGGCGAGACACTTTGACAGTCGCGGAGCTGTGGCAGCGCACGAACCGCGCCGTCAAGCGCAACGAAGACCGGCTCAAGCTGCTCGAATACGTCTTCACGCACACGACCGGCGCGGGAGCGAAATATTTTACCCGAATGCTGCTCAACCAGATGCGCATAGGCGTGGGCTTCGGCACGCTCGCTCGTGCCATCAGCCGCGCCTTCGAGGTTGACGCCGGTTCCGTAGAGCATCTCTACGCCATGTCGAATGACATAGGATTGGCGGCCGCGCGCGCAAGCGCCGGACAAAAAAGCCTTGAGCGCGCAGGGCTGAAGCTCTTCCGGCCCTACCAGTTCATGAACGCGCATAAGGTTGACGATGCTCAGGCCATCTTCACACGCCTGGCTGGAAAGCGGATTATCTTCGAGATAAAGTATGACGGCGCGCGTCTACAGATTCACCTCAAGGCCGGAAGAGAGCCGGAAATCAGGCTCTACTCGCGCCGCTTAAACGACGACACGGCGGCCATGCCTGACATAGTGGCGGCTCTGGCTGAAAGCTGGACGGGCGGCGACGCCATCATTGAAGGCGAGGCCGTGGCCTACGACCCGTCATTGAAAAAGAAGCAGCCCTTTCAATCCGTGCTCATGCGCCTGGGGCGCGTGCACGGGATTGAAGAGAAGGCGCGAGAGATTCCGCTCGTGCTTTATCTCTTCGAGCTTGTCTATCTGGACGGCGAGGACTTGATGCGGAGGCCGCAGGCGGAGCGCCGCGCACGCCTTCAAAAACTGTTTCGCCCGACCGACCGCATGAAGATGACCGAGTCAATCGAGTCGGACAGGATAGAGGACGAAGAGAAATTTTTCAGGCGCGCTATCAAGGCCGGGCACGAAGGGCTCATGGCGAAAGACCCCGACGCCACCTACACGCCCGGGCGACGCGCCGACAACTGGATGAAATTGAAGCCCGCCTTCGAGACTCTGGATGTGGTGGTGGTTGGCGGCATCTGGGGCTCTGGGCGCAGGCGCGGAACGCTTTCGAGTCTGGTCGTAGCTATACGCGCCGAAGACAAGTTCAAAACCGTGGGCAAGGTCGGCACGGGCTTTACAGAGGAGACCCTGCGCGATCTGACCGCGCGTCTTGAGCCCGGCATCATCACCACTCGCGGGCGCAACGTCGAGATAGAGCCTTCTATGGTGATAGAGGTGGATTTTCAGGATATACAGAAGACGAATCGGTACGAGGCAGGCTATGTGCTGCGCATCCCGCGCTTCAAGCGTGAGCGCACGGACAAGAGCACGCGCGAAGCCGACAACCTTGAGAGGCTCATACGCCTTTACAAACAGTCTCATTAATATCAAAAGCCTCAATGCGGCAGAAAGCTGGCAATACGGAGAGCGACGAGACGCAGGATATGGGCGATGCTTCCGCTTCATACGCGCTCGCGGAGCTCTTGCGGCTTCCGTTGTCTGATTTGAAGCAGCGCTTTCATGACGAGGACGCGGTAATTCCGAGGGGACTGGTCGAGGCTCTGGAGCGGGACGAGAGGCGCGGCGTGCGCGAGCTGGCGAAAAAGATTCGCACGCGCCGCAGTAAAAATCTGAAGGAGAGCCAGCGCCTCAGAAAAATCCTTCGCTTTGAAACAGAGCTTTGGGCCGAAGGCTTCGAGCGCATTGCCGGGGTTGACGAGGCCGGGATGGCCCCGCTGGCCGGGCCTGTCGTCGCCGCGGCAGTCATCCTTCCCAAAAGATACAAGCTTCGCGGGCTGAATGATTCGAAAAAGATTATGGACGCCGCGCGGCGCGAAGAGATGGCCGCGCAGATTAAACAGGACGCCCTGGCCTGGGCCGTGGGCTACGCTGAGATTGATGATATAGACCGCCTGAACATCTATCACGCGGGGCTTCTGGCCATGCGACGCGCCGTAGAATTGCTGCGAGTAGAGCCCGACTTTCTGCTCGTAGACGCGCGCAAGATTCCTGACTGCTCGTGTCCTCAGCGCGGCATCATTCGCGGCGACCTCCTATCCGCGAGCATAGCCGCGGCCTCCATCATCGCCAAGACGACTCGGGACGCGGTGATGAAGGAGCTGGACAGGCAGTTTCCGGGTTACGGTTTGGCCGCGCATAAAGGCTATCCGACGCCCGTGCATTGCCGTGCGCTGAAGGAGCTTGGAGCGCTGCCGATACACCGCAGGAGCTTTTCCCGCGTCCGAGAGGTGCTCGGCCTGGACCCTGTTCAGTCGGAGCTTTTCGGTGAGGAAGAAGCGCCCGTGGCCGAGACGCAAGCCGCAGAGTCCACCATATCCACGCGGCAAGAGAGCGCCCGAGCGGCCGACAATTGAGTCTCTTTCATCTGCCCTCACCCCCGCTAATTCCTGAAGACTCTCATACCATATCGTGCGACCGCTGCGCACCACCTGCGCACTTCGTTTAATAAAAATTTCCTTCAGACGACGCGCTCGCTCCCTTCCCTTTTTCTAAATGGTTAAATAGCTCAACTTAAATTTTGGGCGCGTCCCTTCACTCCCATGGCACGCTCGTTGCTCTTAATCCTGGCGCGTGACCGAACAGGTTGCGCATAGACGATTGAGATAGGCTGAGTGAATGAGCGGAGGAAGCGCGCTCGCGCACCTGTATCATGTTTGAGTTTCATAAAAATATAGCGCGGCGGCTTTTGGCTTCTCTCATTCTGGTCGCACTGCTGGGGGCAACTGCCCTACCGGCGCTTGCGCAAACACGCCGCACTCGTCGCGGCCCGCGCTTGACCAGGGTGACGCGCCCTGCGAATCCTGCGCCGGTCTACTACAACGTGGCGGCCGGTCAGGTGATTCAGGTGCGCATGAACGAGCAGATAAGCTCGGAGACGGCGCGAATAGGCGACCGCTTTACGACGACCGTGATGGTTCCGATTTATGCGCGCGGCGTCGAGGTCGTTCCGGCTGGGAGCACGATTACGGGCCGCGTGACAAACGTCAAACGCGCCCAGCGCAGGAGCAAGGCCGGCTGGATTCAGGTGGCTTTCGTCTCGCTCCAGCTGCCCAACGGCATGACCCGAGCGATCAACGGTTCTTTGACGGCTCTTGAGAACGAGACGGCCTCCTTCGATGAAGAAGGACAGGTGACGGGGCGCGGCTCTACAAAGCGCAACGTGGTCTTCATAGGCGGCGGCGCGGCCACAGGCGCTCTGATAGGCGCAATCGCCGGAGGCGGCACGGGAGCAGGCATTGGCGCTGGAATAGGCGCTGGGCTCGGCGTAGCCGGCGCTTATCTCTCTAAGGGCAAAGAGGCCGTGGTGAAGCCGGGCACAGAGTTCGGCGTGATACTCAATCAGAGTGTGTCGCTGCCCGCTTCGAACGTTCGTTGAAAATTTTTGCGAGATCGGCGGCTCTTTGAAGCTGCCGGTACGGAGGGGGCTTGCCTGCGAAGGGGAGAGCGCGGGCAAGCTTCCAACAAGATTGAGGAATCGGTCGTTCCGGTTAAGACGTAAGTGAGCGACCGTTATAAGAGAGGCCCGTTTGCGAAGGGGAGAGCGCAAGCGGGCCTCTCTTTATTTATCGTTTCGCCTCCACGCCTTCCCTTTTACCCGCCTCGTTACGCTCTCTTATCTGTTTCAATTCCGGGTGCTCGTAGACGATTCGGCCAGCTACGATTGTAGCGACCGCGGCGCCGCGCAGAGTCCACCCGTCAAATGGCGTGTTGCGGCTTTTGGATTTAGACCTGCGTGCGTCGAAAGTCCAGGTCAAGTCCGGGTCAAGGATGGTCACATCTGCGATTGCCCCGCGCTTGAGCGTGCCCCTGTCAGCGAGGCCGAAGATGCGCGCGGGATTGACCGAGCACAATTCCACAAGCCGCTCCAGACCTATCACGCCCTGGTGCACAAGGCGGTCGAGCGCGAGCGCGACTCCCGTTTCCAGTCCCGTTATGCCGAAGGGCGCGTGGTCATACTCAAGAGCCTTTTCATCCGCGTGATGCGGGGCGTGGTCAGTTGCAATGGCATCAATCGTTCCGTCGCTCAAGCCTTCCAGAATCGCTGAGACGTGTTCGCGGCTGCGAAGCGGCGGATTCATCTTGGTATTCGTGTCGTAGCCTTCCACGGCCTCGTCCGTCAGCGCCCAGTGATGGGGCGCGACCTCGCAGGTGACATTAAGCCCCTTCTCTTTGGCTCGCCTGACGGCTTCGAGCGCGCCGCGCGTAGAGACGTGAGCCAGATGAACGCGCGCTCCCGTCAACTCGGCCAGCATGCAGTCGCGCACGGCATCTATCTCTTCAGCAGCCGCGGGCATCCCGCGAAGCCCCAGCAGCAGCGACATGCGCCCTTCGTGCATGACGCCGCCCGCCACCAATGAGCGCTCCTCGCAGTGGTCAACTACCGTCAGGTCAAAGCCCCGCGCGTACTCCATAGCGCGGCGCATCATGCCTGATGAAGGCACGGGCCGCCCGTCGTCGGAAACTGCGACGATCCCAGCGCGCTTCATCTCGCCCATCTCGGCAAGCTCCGCGCCGCCGGAGCCCTTAGTAATCGCTCCTATCGGAAAGACGTTCGCAAGCCCCGCGTGCTCAGCCTGCTCTATGATGAAGCGTGTGACAGCCGGGCTGTCGTTGACGGGGTCTGTATTAGGCATGGCGCAGACGCTAGTCCAGCCGCCGTTGACAGCCGCCGCCGTGCCCGTCTCAATCGTCTCCTTGTATTCCTGGCCCGGCTCCCGCAGGTGCACGTGCATGTCTGTGAAGCCGGGGGCGACGACGAGCCCCGTGGCGTCGAAGACCTCTGCGTCAGGCGGAGCCTCTTCGCCGCGCTTCAGGATGGCCACGACCCGGCCATCTTCTATGAGCAGATTTCTACCTGCATTCTCTCCCTGCGTAGGGTCGATCAAATAGCCGCCCGTGATTAACAGTCTCATCTTTCCTATGCCTGTTCTACAGTCTTCTTCGCAACGTCCTCGGCTTCGACGCCCGCGCGCGCGCCGCCCGCCAGCAGGTAAAGGATCGCCATGCGCACCGCTACGCCGTTCGACACCTGATCCAGTATCAGAGAGCGCGAGCCGTCGGCCACCTCGGAGCTGATTTCCACGCCTCGGTTCATAGGCCCCGGGTGCATCACGATTGCATCCGGCGCAGCCAGATTCAAATGTTCCAGATGAAGACCGTAATGCACGGCGTACTCTCGCATGGAGGGGAAGAAGGCAGAAGTCTGCCGCTCTCGCTGGATGCGCAGGATCATCACCACGTCCGCGCCTTCGATAGCATCTTCTATGCGCCGCTCTATTCTCAGGCCGCGCTCGACAAGTTCCGAGAAATCTTTCGGGACGAGCGTGCCGGGGCCCGCCACGGCCGCCGTGGCCCCGAGCGTCGTCAGCAGATGTATGTTCGAGCGCGCCACGCGCGAATGAAGAATGTCGCCTATGATGGCTACTTTGAGGCCGGCGATTTTGTCTTTATGTTCGCGTATGGTGAGCGCGTCAAGGAGCGCCTGCGTGGGATGTTCATGCGAGCCGTCGCCCGCGTTGACAATGCCGGCGCGGCAGATGCGCGCCAATTGGTGCGGCGCGCCCGCCGAAGAGTGCCGAATGACTATGCAGTCC
Organism: Pyrinomonadaceae bacterium; assembly: GCA_036389875.1. Lineage (GTDB taxonomy): Bacteria > Acidobacteriota > Blastocatellia > Pyrinomonadales > Pyrinomonadaceae > JACVRN01. The sequence continues at coordinate 7,565 of DASVVZ010000059.1, read as the reverse complement.
GGGGCCATCGCCTCCAGGTTGCGAGCCGTGTCCAGTAGAGTCTCGCCCTTGGCGACGCTTGAGCCGGAGGAAGAGATGTTGATGGCGTCGGCCGAAAGACGCTTGGCGGCAATCTCGAAGGAGGTGCGCGTGCGCGTCGAAGCCTCGAAGAAGAGATTTATGACGGTGCGCCCGCGAAGGGTCGGAACCTTCTTTATCTCGCGCCTGGACACATCCCGAAAGCTCTCCGCCGTGTCCAGAATATGCGTAATCTCGGCGGGCGAAAGCTCCCGTATGCCGAGCAAATCCTTGCGCGTGAAACTGGTGCTCATAAAGACTGCAATAAAAAAGCGGCCATCGCTGACCGCTTTCGCTTAACTCTCTGTCGCAGGCCGCTCGACGATGGCGACGCCCTCTTCCTCGTCAAAATCCGTGAGCATCACTTTTATTATCTCGCTCTTTTTCGTGGGCACGACCTTGCCTATGTAGTCCGCCTGAATCGGCAATTCTCTGTGCTCTTTGCCGCGGTCTACCAGCACGGCCAGCTGCACGCGGCGCGGGCGTCCGAAATCAATCAACTGGTCAAGCGCCGCGCGTATTGTCCTGCCCGTGTAGAGCACGTCGTCAATCAGGACTATGTTTCGCCCCTCTATGTCGCCGGGCAATTCCGTGCGGTTGACCACAGGGTTGACGCCGACGGTCGAGAGGTCGTCGCGGTAGAGCGTGATGTCCAGAATACCTACGGGCGGGCGATTGCCTTCCAGGTCTTCAATCTTATCGGCCATGCGCTCGGCTAAGGGGACTCCGCGGCGTCGTATGCCTACCAGGTAAAGGTCTGTCGCGCCGTGATTCTCTTCGACAATCTCTGAGGCGAGGCGAGCCAGAGCGCGGTTGATGCGCGCCCCGTCCATGATGCGTGCTTTCTCTACAAAATCCATTGGCGTTGGATACTAACAAGAACGGTCGCGAGTGACAAGTGAGGAGAACGGGGCTCGCCGATTAATCGCCGTCGAGCAGATAAATTGTCTTAATGTAGGGACGGCCGCGTCTTATGACATAGCTGACTTTTGTAAGGTACAGCTGGTTGTGCAGAATGCCGCCGTTTAAATCGAACTCGCACGACCCGCCGCTGCATTCATAAAGGGGGCGGGTCTGTCTGGCAGGAAGTCCGTCCGAGTTCTCCCGGCGTTTGAGCCAACGGTCGGCCTGCGCGAGCGTCCTGAAGGTTCTTGTCTCGTACTGATCCTTTGCGCCGTCCGCCGCGAGCGAATGCTCTATGACGATTCTCACTCGCCCTAGATAAGGGCGGCGTGCGTCAAGACGGGCGAGCCTGCTGAGCGAGTAAGCCTCGTCCAGGGCCTTCATGAGCTGCTCTATGGGCGAGTTGGAATAGATAGAGGGGAGGCCCACAGGATCACCCTTGGGCTCGCTGACGGCTTCCCAGCTCGTGAGCGAATACTCCTGCTCCAAATTCTTATAGACCACGACCTTGAAATCCTGTAGCTTGCCGCCCGCCCACATTGTTATGACCATCCTGTAGTTGAGGCCGGCCACGACCTGGACCTCTGCGCTCTTAACCGAATCGACAAAGAACAGATCACCCTTCTTAAGGTTAAGCTCTCTGGCGGCGAATCTTGCGGCAGAGACTACTTCGGCACTGCCGGGCGAAGTCCGTGTATATCCGCCCGCGACCGGGAGGCTTTGGGCAGCAACTGACCGCACGCCATATAAACTCATGCTTAGAGCAATGAGGCTCATAGTAATCAGCAAACTTCTTTTCATCTTTGCCCTCATCGAATTTGTGTGGCTCGCGCCCTGACTCACTGCGAGGAAACGAATACTGGTAGCTGCGTCAATCTCGGCCCTGCCGGAAGCAGCAGGATGAAGCAGACGGGCGCTATCATCCAGGGACCGATAGCAGTTAATATGCCCACCATCTGACGCTGGCCCTCAATCCCTTTTGCTTTAATAGCCATCTTACGAATTAATCCAGCCCGGGCGCAGGCAGCCCTCAAGCTTTTCACTGTAAACTTAAAACTGTAGACTTAAGAGCGTCTTTGCCCGTCACCAGTCATAAAGTCAAGAATCCTTGATGCTATATCGCTCAATACTTCGCCACGTACTCTTTCGGCTGCCGCCTGAAGCCGCTCACGAGGCGGCGCTTCGTTTCTGCGAAACGGGTCTGCGCCCGAACACGTTCGGCAAGCTTCTGTCGCGCCGGTTTCAGAGCGAGCCGTTTAATGATTTGAAGCGCTTCGGGCTCACCTTTCGTAATCCCGTGGGCCTTGCCGCAGGCTTCGACAAGAACGGGGTGGCGGCCGAAGGCTTGGCCGCGCTCGGCTTCGGCTTTATAGAGGCGGGGACGGTGACGAACCTGCCGCAGCCCGGCAATCCGCGCCCGCGCCTTTTTCGACTGGCGTCGGATAGGGCCCTGATTAACCGCATGGGATTCAACAACCAAGGGGCGCGGAAGGCAGCGGAGAACCTGAGCCTTCATCGCCCCGCCTGTGTGCTCGGCGTCAACATCGGAAAGAGCCGTGCGGTTGCTGTCGAAGAGGCCACGGCTGATTACCTGGCCAGCTTCGAGAGCGTCTACAGGGTGGCCGATTACGTGGCGGTGAACGTCAGTTCTCCGAACACGCCCGGCCTGCGTGAATTACAGCACGCGGACGCCCTTTACGCCCTGCTACACGCTCTTCAGGAACGAAACCGCGCGCTGGCGGGGCTCGAAGCGGGACGAAAGCCGCTTCCGCTGCTTGTCAAGATCGCGCCGGATTTACAGGAGCACGAGTTGGAAGCTATCGTGGACGCGGCCGGGCGCGCTGACATCGCCGGAATCATTGCAACCAACACCACGACTGCGCGCGCGGGCTTGAAGAGTTCGCAGGAATTCGTAAGGGCCTGCGGCGAAGGCGGGCTGAGCGGCGCGCCGCTTCGCGCGAGGTCCACGGAAGTCGTGGCGTCTCTTTATAGCCTGACGCGCGGGCGCATCCCCATCGTCGGCGTCGGAGGCATCTTCAGCGCGGCTGACGCCTGGGAGAAGATTTGCGCCGGCGCGAGCCTCCTGCAAATCTACACCGGATTCGTCTACGAGGGGCTGGGTATTGTTCGAGATATCAATGAAGGTCTGCACCGGAAGTTGGCCGAGCATGGATTCGGCTCGCTGGACGAAGCCGTGGGCTCCGGCGTGAAAGCGCCCGCCGCCTCCCGAAGCTTTACAGGATGATAAATGAGAAAGGGTCTCTGTGACGAAAGAGATGACTCGAGTTGAGATGAAAGTATCTGCCAGGGACAGACTGATTGTCGCGCTTGACGTCGAGACGGCGGGCAAAGCACGAGAGATTGTCGCGGCCCTCAGGGATTACGCGGGCATGTTCAAGATAGGCTCGCAGCTTTTCACGGCCGCAGGCCCCGGCATCGTGCGCGAGATGATAACTGCGGGCGCGCGTATCTTTCTGGACTTGAAATTCCACGACATCCCCAACACGGTCGCGCGCTCCGGCGTGGAAGCTGCCCGGCTGGGCGTCTCCATCTTCAATGTTCACGCCGTTGGCGGAAGCGAGATGATGCGCCGAACCGTGGCGGAAGTTCACGAAGCATCGCTGCGCGAAGACTTCACCTGTCCTTCCATCATAGCCGTCACAGCGCTGACGAGCGCAGACAGCCACGCGCTATCGGAAGTCGGATTCTCAGCGAGCGTGGAACAACAGGTGGAGCGGCTGGCACGCCTTGCGGCAGAGTGCGGCATGGACGGCGTGGTGGCTTCGCCCCATGAGGTTTCGCTTGTGCGCGCTGCGGCTCGTCAGGCCTCACGGGAAGATTTTCTGGTAGTCACGCCGGGCGTGCGCCCCGCGGGCGTCGAACACGGCGACCAGAAGCGAGTCATGACGCCGGGCGAAGCCATTCGCGCAGGCTCCAGCTATCTGGTCATGGGCCGCGCCATTCTGGAGGCCCCGAACATGGCCCGCGCCGCCGAACTCATTATCAGCGAGATAGAGAAGGCCAGTGAATAGTAGATGGTGAATAGAAGAACTGCTTTTATCCCTTCACCATTTACCATTCAACCGTCCTCCTTCGCCTGCTTGCATTTCATAAAGGAAGATGTCATAGAAGAAGCACGTGCCAGGGCCAGCAGGAGAGCCGGAAAGTTTTCGGCGCGGGCGGCGAAAGGATAAGGAACAAGGGGAGCGCTTGTGCGTGTATGACTGGCAGCGCCCAGGCCTGTCGCAGCGCCTTTTCAGGCTGGGTGTTGTAACCGAATCACAAGAGGAATTAAGAGTTGAAACGAAAGCTCACATTACCGGCAGCAGCACTTCTGGCGCTGCTCATGTTCGTCCCGCTCTCGGCGCAGAACAGGAGGGATGTCGCGGACATCTCTTTCTCCCCGGGAATCTATCGCGTCGGCGAGCGCCTGACTTACAACGTCTCCTTCTCCAGCTTTATCAACGCCGCTCACATTGAGCTGTTTATAGCAAACGGCGGGATGCTCTTTGACCGCCCGGGGCTGGAGATTCGCGCTCACATCGAAACCACTGAGGTCGTCAACGTGGCGCTCTACAGCATCAACAACGACTATGCGACCTTCATAGATCCGGCCACCGGGATACCCTTTCGCTCTACGCAGGTGATACGCGAAGGCGGCACGAGCAGCGACAGCACCAGCGAGTACAACGCGCCCCTCGGCTCTGAGGCTATTCCGGACAAGCTGCGCATGGGCGAGTTTCCCGGCCGCTTCGATTTTCTCTCGGTCATCTATCGCCTGCGCGCCCTGCCGCTCTCGGCGCGCTCGACCTACTACTTCAACATCGTCTACGACCAGATAGAGTACAAGGCGCAACTGAAGGTCGTAGGGCAGGAGATCATCAGGACAAAGGTCGGCTCATTCAACACCATCATCGCGGAAGTTCGCACGAGCGCCGACACCAGGTTCAACGATTACAAGCTTCGCGTCTACTTCAGCGATGACGAGCGCCACGTGCCAGTGCTGATAACCGCTCGTCACAAGGCAGGGGACATCAGGGCCGAGCTCGTGGGCTCTCAACTGCCCGAGACTGCGCCACAGGCTACACCGCCGACAACTACTTCGACGCCCACTACGCAGTCCACACCCATTACCCGGGTGCCGACGACGCGCCCTACTCCGGTGCCGACTTCTGTAACGAACACCGGCGGAAGCGGCGCGGCAACGCTTGCGGGGCTTCCGTTCGCTGTAGGCGAGCAGCTTAACTTCAACTTCTATCTCGGCAACAGCCCGCAGCCCGTCGGCACAAGCACGTTTCAAGTCCGAGCGCGCTCAAGATATTTCGGGAAGGATGGACTGCTGCTCTCGTTTCGGGGACAGACTACGGGCGCGATTCAACGCCTCTTCACAGCCAACGACCAGATTAGCTCCTACGTTGACCCGAGTACGCTCATACCCTTTCGCACGGAGCTGAATCTTCAGGAAGGAAAACGCCGCACGAACGAGGCGCTGACCTTTGACCAGGAACGCGGCGTCGCGTCCATCGTGGACAAAGGCACCAGGATAGAGATTCCCGTGGGGACGCATGACCTCATCTCTGTCTTTTACGCCCTGCGCTCGTTTAATCTCGCGCCGCCGCGCCGCACAGCCGTCTCGCTACTGGTCAACAATCGCCCGCTCACGCTCTTCATCACTGCCCTCAAGCGCGAGACCATAGAGCTTGGCGCACAGAGAGTCCAGGCCATACAGCTTTCGCTGACGACGGACGAGCAGCAGAACGACCGCTACGGCCTGCGTATGTGGGTCTCGGATGACCGCCGCCGCCTGCCGCTCCGCATCACGGCCAACACAAAACTCGGCGCTATCCGCGCAGACCTGGCCATCATGCCCGTAGCACAACAATAAATAGTCCCAACTTCCAAGTCCGGAGTCCCAACTCAAAAGAAAGGGGCTCTGGCTTTAACTTGAGATTTTGGACTTAATTTAGGCTGGAGTAGTAAAAGCGAATATATGAAATTGAAATCTAATTTCAATTAGCCTATAATCCGCTTGTAAATACGGAGAGGCTGTTCTTCGAGGTCCCTCTCGCGCCGAAACGTTATTTTTCAGTCACTATAATCTTTTGACCCGAACGGAAATTCAGAGCCATGTTTAGAGCAATACAGCCCGGCGTGGAAGCTATGAGATCTTCCCTCGCCAACCTGCCGATTGGCGCTCATGCGCGAGTCATAGCCGTGAACGGCAGCGGCGCGGTCGCGCGCAGGCTGATGGAGATGGGAGTTGTGCCGGGGGCGCAGGTGCGCGTCATAAAGACTGCCCCACTGGGCGACCCGATTGAGGTTCGCGTGCGCGGTTATCACCTGGCGCTTCGCCGCACCGAGGCGCAGACGATAACGGTCATGACCGGCAAGTAATCTTTCTCTGAGAAAGTGAGCGCGTTCGGGTGCGTTGACAAAACTCCCCTTAACTTCTGGCGCGCGTCTTATTTCATATTCACTCTAAGTAATGAGCACCACCCTTGAGCCCCCTTCGCTTCAGACGACGGCTGAATCTTCCCGGAAGCCAGCGCGTCCTCTCATAGTAGCGCTCGCGGGTAATCCCAACGCAGGCAAGACCACGCTCTTCAACGCGCTGACTGGCCTTCGCCAGAAGGTGGCCAACTATCCGGGCGTGACCGTGGAGCGCAAGGAAGGAGTCTGGCAACTGGCTGAAGGAGCGCCGCCTGCGCGCCTGATTGACCTGCCCGGGCTCTACAGTCTGGACGCGGCCTCCATCGACGAGCAGATTGCGCGCGACGTGATAACGGGGCGCATCACCGGCTTGCCCGCGCCGGATGTGATAGTCGCCGTAGTAGACGCCACCAACCTTGAGCGCAATCTATATCTAGTAACACAGCTTCTGGAATACGGTCGCCCTATGGTCGTGGCGCTGACTATGTACGACCTGGCGGAGCGACGCGGGCTGAAGGTCGACTTGGGGCGGCTGGCAGAGTCGCTGTGTGTAGAGGTCGTGCCTGTGACGGCAAAGCAGAAGCGCGGGCTGGAAGAGCTGCGGCGCGCGATACTCGCCGCCAGCGCTCGCAAGGGGCTGGTTGCGGGCTGGTGTCTTTCGGAGCAGGCTGAGCTTGAGCTGGCCGCGCTCATTCACCCGGTTGGCGAATCATCCGACAGGCACACGGCGCTCAGGGAGCTTTACGGAGACGAGCTGCCGGAGGACGAGAAGCGGCGCGATGCCATCAGTCGCGCGCGCGAGCGGCTGGCCGAGACGGACGGAAACTGGTGGCAGGAGCCTCTGCTCGCGCGCTACGACTGGATCGAGCGTGTTTCGCGTGAAGCAAAGAACGACGGGCATGACCCGCACGCGCCTACAACGACCGAGCGCATAGACCGAGTGTTGACGCACAGGCTCTTCGGCCCGCTGATTTTAATCTTCGTCATGCTCTTAATCTTTCAGGCAATCTTTTCCTGGGCCTCGCTGCCCATGGACTTGATCGACAAAGGATTCGGGGCGCTGGGAGACGCGACGCGCGCCGGACTGCCGGAGGGTCTTTTCACAGACCTGCTGGTGGACGGCGTGATAGCGGGCGTAGGCGGCGTGCTGGTCTTTCTGCCGCAGATTCTGCTGC
>DASVVZ010000058.1:0-3198 GCA_036389875.1 Pyrinomonadaceae bacterium | reverse complement strand
ATCCTGAATTCACGGGAGTCGAAAACGTCTTCATGAACGGCGCGCTGCTGGGCCTTTCCCGCCGGCAGATGAGCGAGATGCTCCCACGTATCGAACGCTTCGCCGAGCTTGGCGATTTCCTCTACCAGCCCGTCAAGACCTATTCAAGCGGCATGTACGTGCGCCTCGCCTTTGCCGTCGCCATCAGCGTTGACCCTCAGATACTGATTGTGGACGAAGCGCTGGCCGTCGGCGACGCTGTCTTTCAGCATCGCTGCATGCGCAGAATCAAGGAGCTACAGGAAGCCGGCGTGACGATACTTTTTGTCTCGCACGACCCGGGAGCCATACGCGCACTCTGCTCGCGCGCCATACTGCTCAATCAGGGCAGAGCCATAGCCGACGGCAAGCCCTCTGACGTTCTCAATCAATACCAGAAGATTATCATGGCGCGAGAGGAGGCTTACGAGGCGACCGAGTCTGCGGGCGGGACGGGAGAAGCCGAAACGGGCGCGCCGCTGGACGGCCTGCCGGATTCCCTTCAGTATAATTACCGCCACGGCGACGGCACTGCCGTCATACGCGGCGTTCAACTGTCGGACTCACTGGGGCGGCGTGTAGAGCTGATTGAGACCGGCGAAACCCTCCTGGTGCGAGTGGGGATTCGCTTCAACGCGGATGTAGAGCATCCTGTGTGCGGGCTCTTGATACGCAATCGCCACGGCATACACGTTTACGGCACCAACACGGAGCTTCAGAGAGTAGATTTTGGCCCCGTCAGGCGGAACGACCGTATAGAAGTCACCTTTACCTTCGAAGCCTGGCTGGCCCCCGACACATACACCGTCACGCTCGCCGTGCATAGCGTGGATGCCATAAGCTTCGACTGGCTGGACGACGTTCTGCTCTTTCAGGTGATAAGCCCCATGACTATGGACGGCGTAGCCAACCTGAACGCCCGCATCACGACGCGAGCCCTGACGCGCGACGCGGACAGCGAAGCGGTGCCCGACACGACCCTTTCTCTTTAGAGCCCTGGCCCGCGAATAACTATTTCGTTATGAAGTAACGGAAGCTGAGCCAGTCCGCGCCGCAGCTAAAATCGTCCTGCACGCTGACGACACGCCCCCCGCCCGACCGAATCAATTCGAAGACCTCTTCACGCGGCACCGCGTGCATCTCCATCACAGGCTCAAACGGAACCGGGTTCGCCTTCTCCCTGAACAGCTCAAGCGCCCTCTCATATAAGCTGCGCACCCGGCTCTCTTTCCCGGCAGCTTGAGCCCGCGGCGCTTCATCTTCTAAACCGTTATGATTCATGGGCGGGGCGGGTTGAGTGCGCCGCGCCGGAAGCTGTAAGAAGAGGATGCCTCCGGGCGCGAGCACGCGAAGCAGCTCAATTATGTAACCCTTGCTGTATTCGGGCTTCATATGCTGGAGCGTGATGAGAGAGCAGACGAAATCGAACGTGCCCGTCCTGAATGACTTTAAATCATTACGCTCGTTCAGGACGTAGCGGCACTTTCGGCCGTGACGGTTGAGCTTTCTGCCCAGGCGAATCATGGAGCGAGCTATGTCCACGCCGCAACAGTAGTCGAAGCGGTCGCAGAGCGCCTGCGTCAGTCTCCCCACGCCGCAGCCGAAATCAAGCGCGCTGCCTCTTTTGAGCGTAAACGGCAGCTCCTCTATATACTTCAGTATGGCGGCCACATCCGTCTCGCCCCTCCTGAAGAACTCGACCATGTCCCAACGATTATTCTTCTTATCAGGCTCGGCCAGAATGGCCCACAATGGGTCTGTCTTGCCGAACTCGTGCCAATGCTTTTTAAGCTCCTCGAGTTTCAAAGGGCGTTCACCAATGGCGCTTCCGGCCTACTCAGGCGGGGCCGATTGTCTCCAAGTTGACTAAACTCTCCAAACGGGTTACGGTTTATCTTCACATTATTTCCCTGTCAAGAATAGTTCAATGGACTCAGGACTCTAACTTACCCCTGGCATAACCTGCACGCGCACTATTATGCAGACTCAAGGCGCTTCCCACGAACTGAAAGTCAGCGAGTTGATGGACAGGATTCGAGAATCCGTGGCCCGCAAAGAGGCTCAGGGGAAACTGAGCGCGATAGATGTCCGCGCTCTCTTAAACGAGCTTCAGGCGGCAGGCTCAGGCACGCAGGAGGCTTCGCCTTCCGCCTCCGCTCCTACGGTCTCTTCCCCTTCCACCCTACAGATTACCCTCCCGCAGATAGATCTAGAGACGGAGCTGATAGAGGGCGGCGAGGACGAGTATCACGTTAATGAGCTTTTGAAGTACCACGATAAAGAGTTCGTGCGTAATGCTTACCGCGCGGTTCTGAAGAGAGAGGCGGACGATTCCGGTTATAACCATTACCTGGACAGCCTCCGTAGCGGCAGATACAACAAGGTGGACATTCTGGCCGCCATGCGCTATTCGCCGGAAGGCGAAGAGAGGAACGTACGCATCAGGGGCCTGCGCCTGCCGTCCACGCTGCGCCGTCTTTATCGTCTTCCGGCCCTGGGTTATTTCATACAGCTCGGGGTGGCGCTCGCGCGGCTGCCGGTTCTGGTACGCAACCACTCACAGTTCGAGGCTTACTCGTTCGTGCAGAGAGAGAAGCTCGTTGACATGATAAGGACGGTCGCGACATCGGTCGAGAAAGTTGCTGTCTCGGTCAAGACCGTTGATGAATCCCTGCGCGCCGCCATAGCTTCGCAGGAAGCCTCTCTGAATTCTTCCATCGCCAGGATTGAGGATTCATTCAACACGCGGATTAAGGCGACGGACGAGGCGCTCAAAACCCTGACGCAGTTGCAGCATCAGCAAATCAACGCGCTCTTTCGTGAGCAGCATCAGATTATAGGCGAGCAGAAAGAGCTTTTCGATCTTATCAACGCACGCCACGCCCTGGAGCAGCACACGGACGCGTACGCGTTGCCCGCCGGGCTTGAAGAGCAGGTAAAAGAGCTTTCGCAGAAGATAGAAGATTTGCGCACGGAGCTTGCGCGCCAGGAGAGGGTCGCAGCCTTTCTGGCTACGACGGCTGAGCGGCTTGAGCAGGGCGACGCCCCTTCAGAAACACTGGCAGCCCTGAGCGAAGACCGTCATCACCTGGACGCGCTCTACGCTTCGTTTGAAGACGAGTTTCGCGGCGACAGGGAGGAGGTCAAGGAGCGCCTGCGCTACTATCTGCCTTTTCTGAG